>JBMOPR010000806.1:0-5612 GCA_049323075.1 Pseudomonadota bacterium | reverse complement strand
GCTGTACCACCAGCCGCTGGGCGTGGTGGGCATCATCGTGCCCTGGAACTATCCCTATTTTCTGGCGCTGAGCCCCATGCTGCCGGCCCTGGCCGCCGGTAACCGGGTGATGCTGAAAATGTCGGAATACACGCCGAACGCCGCCGAGGCGATGAAGAAAATGCTGGCCGAGATCTACACCGAAGATCAGGTGTCGGTGATCACCGGCGAGGCGGATGTGGGCATCGCGTTTTCCAAGCTGCCGTTCGACCATATTCTTTTCACCGGTTCCACATCGGTGGGCCGTCATGTGATGGCGGCGGCGGCGCAGAACCTGACGCCGGTGACGCTGGAACTGGGTGGCAAGTCGCCCGTCATCATCCATGAGTCTTTCCCGCTGCGGGAAGCGGCCGAGCGCATTTCCTGGGGCAAGTGCCTGAACGCCGGCCAGACCTGCGTTGCGCCGGATTATGTGCTGGTGCCGCGCCACCGGCTGGATGAATTCACCTCCACGTTCCGCGATGTGGTGTCCACCTGGTACCCCACGGTGCGTGATAACGCAGACTTCACGTCGGTGGTCAATGCACGCCAGCTGAAGCGGCTGCAGGGTTATCTGCAGGATGCCGAAAGCAAGGGCGCGAAGATTGTGCCGATCAATCCGGCGAAGGAAAATTTCGAAGGGTCTGGCAAGCTGCCGATGACCCTGGTGCTCGACACCACCGACGACATGCTGATCGAGCAGGACGAGATCTTCGGCCCGCTGCTGATCGTGCGTGCGTATGACACACTGGATCAGGCCATCAAGCACGTCAACGACCGGCCCCGCCCGCTGGCGCTGTACTATTTCGATTACGATGCCGGCCGTGCCGATTACCTGCTGAATCACACCCACTCCGGCGGCATGTGCATCAACGACACTCTCACCCATGTGGCGCTGGACGACCTGCCGTTCGGCGGCGTCGGCCCCTCGGGCATGGGTCAGTACCACGGCCGCGAAGGCTTCCTGGCGTTCAGCAAATCCAAGGGCGTGGTGCACAAGGGCAAGGTCAACGGCACCAAGCTGCTGTTCCCGCCCTGGAACCGCCGCATCCATCAGATCCTGTTCAAGTCGATGCTGAAGTAAGAATCAGCGGCGCGGGACATATGATTCCGCGCCGCCGTACTACCGGTAACAACGTTTCTCTTTTTTCAATTGCATTTGCATTCACCCGCTGCGCTGACAGGGATGTCGCCAAGGCGGGGCCTGTTTTCACGACTAAAAAAGGGGCAATTCCATGCGCCATGACACGCCGCCCGGCCTGAACCGCCGTGGCTTCATGAAACTGGGGCTGGTGGGAAGCGGGCTGCTGCTGGGGGCGAGCATGCTCGGCTCACTGCACGGCTGTGCCACCCATCAACTCAAAACCGATTCCACCCGGCCATTGAAAGTCCTGCGGGAAAAAGATGCGGTGATCCTCTCCGCCATCGCGCCCGTGGTGCTCAAGGGCAATTTTCCCGTCGAACCCACTGCGCGCCAGCAGGCGCTGGACCGCTTCCTCGTCAATATCGATGAATTCCTGGCGCACTCGTCCGAGTTTGCCCACGCCGAATTCGCCAAGCTGTTCGACGCGCTGTACCTGAGTGTTTTGCGCGTGCCGATGACGGGGATCTGGTCCAGTTGGGAAAATGCCAGCGAAGAAGACATCGATGCATTCCTTGTCGATTGGCGCGACAGTTCGTTCAACCTGTTTCGCATGGGATATGCGCAGCTCACGCAGCTGACCTGCCTGGTGTACTACTCGGCGCCGGAAAGCTGGACGGCCGACATTTACCCCGGCCCTCCCCACCATATCCCCGGCTGAGCGAGACAGATTCCATGAGCAACGTGATTGTAAAAGATATTCCGGACATCATCCGGCAGGGCCTGGCGTCCGGCTGGAAAACCCATAACGGCGCGACGCTGGAAAATGATCTGACGCTGGAGTGCGATGTGGTGATCATCGGCACCGGTGCCGGCGGTGGCACCACCGCGGAAATCCTGACGCAGGCGGGTCTGAAAGTGATCATGGTGGAAGAGGGGCCGCTGCGGTCGTCCACCGATTTCAACATGCAGGAAAATCGCGCCTATAGCGACTTGTATCAGGAAGGCCTCACCCGTGCCAGCAGCGACGGCGCCTTCACCATCATGCAGGGACGTGCAGTGGGCGGCACCACCACCGTGAACTGGACGTCGAGTTTCCGCACGCCGGAGCAGACATTGCAGCACTGGACCGAGGTGCACGGTCTGAAAGGATTTACCGTCGCGGAAATGGCGCCCTGGTTTGAAAAAATGGAACAGCGCCTGAGCGTGGCGAAGTGGGCGATCAAACCCAATGCCAACAACAGTGTGCTGTCGGACGGTTGCAGCAAACTGGGCCTGCACTGGGACATCATTCCGCGCAACGTGAAGAACTGCTGGAACCTGGGTTATTGCGGCATGGGCTGTCCCACCAACGCCAAGCAAAGCATGCTGGTGACGACGATTCCCTCCGCGCTGAACGGTGGCGCACAACTGGTGTACCGCGCCCGGGCGGAAAAACTGCTGATCGAAAATGAAAAAGTGAAAGGCGTGCTGTGTCATGCGATGGCAGATGATGCCGTGCACCGCACCGGCAAAAAAATCCGCATTCAGGCGCGGCACACGGTGATGGCCTGTGGTGGTATCAACGGCCCCGCGCTGCTGCTGCGGTCGGAAGCGCCCGATCCCCACGACCGCATTGGCAAGCGCACGTTTCTGCATCCAGTACCCGGCACCTTGGCGGAGTTCAGCCAGAAGATAGAAGGCTATTATGGCGCGCCGCAGTCCACTTACTCCGATGCATTCCAGTGGAAGGACGGTGTCACCGGTCCCATCGGCTACAAGCTGGAAGTGCCGCCCATGCAGCCGGGTTTTGTTGCCACCATCGGCATGGGACACGGTCAGATGCATTCCGACCAGATCAATCGTCTGCCGTATCTGAACATGATGCTGGCGTTGTTGCGCGACGGCTTCCACGAAGACAGCCAGGGCGGTTCCATCTCGTTGCGCAGCGACGGCATGCCGGCCATCGACTACCCGATCAACGACTACCTGCGTGATGGCGTGCGCCGCGCGTTGCACAGCATGGCGGAAATCCAGTTTGCTGCCGGTGCGCTGAAGGTGCGGCCGGTGCACACGGTGGGCCACTATGGCAACACGCTGGCGGAAGTGAAACAGCAGATCGATGCGCTGGATCTGGAAGTGAACTGCATGCGGATCGGCAGCGCGCACGTGATGGGCGGTTGTGCCATGGGCGAGGATGTGAAGACTTCGGTGGTGGACAGTCTGGGCAAATTCCACCATCTGGATGGTCTGCACATTCTGGACGGTTCGATTTTCCCCACCAGCATTGGCGCCAATCCGCAGCTGTCGATTTACGGCATGGTGGCGCGGGCGGCGACCCGGCTGGGTGAAACCCTGCAAGCCTGAATGGCGTATCTGCTGGTTCCGGCGACGGCCGTTGCCTGGCCGGGATCAGCGGTACGAACGGTTGCACGCGCACACCGGACGTCAGTCGAACCGGTGCGGCTCCAGTTCCATTTTCATGACGCGCCGGCCCACCAGTTCGGCGCGGCCACAATAACGCTCGTCGCCACTGGTGGTGAATTCAAAGCGGAAGCACTGCAACAATGCCAGTGCGCCGCTGCGGTTGCGGATCAGGCGCATGCCATCCGGCATCACGCTGCCATCCAGGAACTGCACACCCATCGCCGTGCAATGCCTCTGTGCCGCCTGCAACGCGGTTTCACGCACATCCGACAAGTACCACCAGCCACCGGCGATTACACCCAGCAGCAAAACCACTAGTAACAGTTCCACGTTGTTCCGTCCACCTGCGTTTTATGCCCGTCATCATAACCCAATGCACGGCCTGGTCGTGCTGTTCACCTGACTGTCACACAGCATCGCTACTGTTTTGCCTGCATATTTCCTATTCAACAGTTTTGGGGTGTTCACCATGTTCACACAATTGAAACAACGCAAATCGCCGCTGGCCGCAGCCATCGGACTGTTGCTGCTGGCAGGCAATGTACACGCGCAGGACGCCGTACCCGCCAGCGCCGATGAATGGTTCAAGCAGGGCAAGCAGGCCGTGAAGGCGGCGGAAAAACTGAAGCACAACGAGCGCAAGGCGCGCAACGTGATCCTGTTCGTCGGTGACGGCATGGGTGTTTCCACCGTCACGGCTGCCCGCATCCTGGAAGGCCAGCTGCGCGAAGCCGATGGCGAGTTCAACCGCCTGAGCTTTGAAGAATTCCCGTACATGGCGCACTCGGTCACCGCCAGCGCCAACCAGCAGACCTCGGATTCCGCGCCCACCGCCACAGCGATGGTGGCCGGCATCAAGACCAACGACGGTGCCATCTCCGTTGACCAGACCATCAACCGCACCGAGCCCAGCGCGGAAGTCACAGCAGCGAAAAGCGTCAAAACCATCATGGAACAGGCCGAAGAGCGTGGTCTGAGCACCGGCGTTGTTTCCACCGCGCGCATTACCCACGCGACGCCGGCGGTGAACTATGCCCACATCAGCAACCGCGACTGGGAAAACAACGCCAACCTGCCCGCGGGTGCCACGGTGAAGGATATCGCCGCGCAGCTGATCGATTTTCCCTACGGCAATGGCATCGAAGTGGCGCTGGGCGGGGGTCGCAGCAATTTCATGACCAGCCAGAGCGTCGATCCGGAATATCCCACCCGCAAGGGCAGCCGCACCGACGGCCGTGAACTGACGCAGGAATGGGTCAGCCAGCCGAAGTCCGCGTATGTGTGGAACAAGGCCGGCTTCGACGCCATCGATCCGGCCAGCACTGATCGCCTGCTGGGTCTGTTCGAACGTTCGCACATGAAATACGAAGCAGACCGCGCCAATGATACTGCCGGTGAACCATCGCTGGCCGACATGACGAAAAAAGCCATCGAAATGCTGCAGAAGAACAAAAAGGGCTACTACCTGATGGTGGAAGGTGGCCGCATCGACCACGCTCACCACGCCGGTAACGCCCACCGCGCGCTGACCGATACCATCGCGCTGTCCGAAGCGGTGAAAATGGCGCAGGAAATGACGAACGACAAGGACACCCTGATCGTGGTCACCGCCGATCACAGCCATGTGTTCACGCTGGCGGGTTATCCGTCCCGTGGCAACCCGATTCTGGGCAAGGCGGCCATCAATGGCGTCGAGCTGAAGGATTCTCTCGGCCTGCCCTACACCACGCTGGGTTACGCCAATGGCCCGGGCTTCGTTGGCGACGGCACCCGCAAGGTTCTGAACCCGCTGACCGAAGGCTATGTGGCGGCGGAGTACGTGGGATCGGCTGCGCGTCCTGATCTGAGCGGCATCGATACCACCGATCCGAATTACCTGCAGGAAGCGGCCGTGCCGATGGGTTCGGAAACCCACGCTGGTGAAGACGTTGCCATCTATGCCGCAGGACCGAAGGCTCACCTGTTCCATGGCACGCAGGAGCAGCACGTGATCTATCACGTCATGTCGCAGGCGCTGGGCTTTTCCGGTTCGCACTGGGGCTGGTAAGCATTATTGGTAACACAGCGGGCAGGGGCGCGTGCAGACGTGCCCCTGCTGCCGTTGCAG
>JBMOPR010000805.1:0-5640 GCA_049323075.1 Pseudomonadota bacterium | reverse complement strand
GCAGAATCTGATCGCGCCCAACGAAACGGATTTTCCGGTGAAACTGGATGAACCGGCTTATCGCGTGGTGGTGCGGCCTGCGCGGCAAACGTTGCAGGCATACCGTAATGCCATTCCGTTGCAACCGGGCATGCTGCTGGATGCCGACGTGAAACTGGAGCGACGCCGGCTGTTCCAGTGGCTGTTCGATCCTCTCTACAGTCTGGCGGGCACGCTGTGAATCCGCTGCGTTTTTCCGGTCGCAAACAGGTACCGCTGCTGCAGCAGACCGAAGCGGCAGAGTGTGGCCTGGCCTGTCTGGCGATGGTGGCCACCTATCACGGCTTCGACACCGATCTGCCCAGCCTGCGGCGACGTTTCGCCGTGTCGGCCCAGGGCATGACGCTGGCGCAGCTGATGGAATTTTCCGGCCGGATGGATCTGTGCGCGCGGCCGTTGCGGGTGGAACTGGAAGCGCTGAACCAGCTGACACTGCCGGCGATCCTGCACTGGGATTTCAATCATTTCGTGGTGCTGGTGAAAGTCGGCGCGAAAGGGTTGGTGTTGCACGATCCCGCGAAGGGGAGGGTGGAACTGAATCTGGCCGATGCGTCGCACCATTTCACCGGCGTGGCGCTGGAACTGACGCCGGCCCCCGCCTTCAAGCCGCAGGTACAGAAACAGCGGGTGCGTATCCGCGATCTGCTGGGCACGCTGCCGGGCATGCGTGGCGCGGTGCTGCAGATTTTATTGCTGGCGCTGGTGCTGGAAGTGTTTGCCCTGCTGCTGCCCTGGTTCAGCCAGCTGGTATTGGACGATGTGGTGGTGGCGGGGGACACCGATCTGCTGCAACTGCTGGGTATCGGTTTTGGTTTGCTGGTGCTGTTCCGCGTGGTGGTGGAAGCCTTGCGCGGCTGGATTCTGATGGTGCTGGGCAGCAGTCTCAATCTGCAACTGCTCACGCGTTTGTTCCGCCATCTGCTGCAATTGCCCTACGTATTTTTCGAACGCCGTCATCTGGGCGATCTGGTGTCGCGTTTCGAATCCATGAACGTGATCCAGCGCACTCTCACTGGCAGTCTGCTGGAAGCGATGATCGACGGCCTGATGGCCATTTCCACCGGCGTCATGTTGCTGGTCTACAGCCCGAGCCTGGCCGCCATTGTTGCACTGGCGGCGCTGCTGTATCTGGGCCTGCGTCTGATGCTGTTCGCGCCCCTGCGCCAGGCCACCGACGACCGCATCCAGCGTGCGGCGCGGCAGCAGTCCAATCTGCTGGAAACCGTGCGCGGCATCCAGAGCCTGAAGCTGTTCAACCGCGAACAGCAGCGGCGGGCCCAGTTCCAGAATCTGGCGGTGGACCACTGCAACGCCGACGTGCGCCTGCAGAAGCTGCACATTCTTTACCGGCTCGGCAGCGGCCTGGTGTTTGGTCTGGAACACATCCTGGTGATCGGACTCGGCGCGGCGCTGATCCTGCAGCGGGAGTTTTCCGTGGGCATGCTGGTGGCCTTCCTCGCCTACAAGGATCAGTTCAGCCATCGCGTGATCAACCTGATCGAGAAAAGCATCGAACTGCGCATGCTGGGATTGCACGCGGAACGGGTAGCGGACATCGCCCTGGCGGATGTGGAACCCGACAGCGCCGTGCGTGACGAGCGGTTACGTCCGCCACCGGCCGCCAGCCTGCAGGTGAGCGATCTCAGTTTTGCCTACGGTGATGGCCAGCCGCCGGTGTTGCACAACCTGAACCTGGAGATCCGCGAAGGGGAAAGCGTCGCCATCGTCGGACCCTCTGGCTGCGGCAAGACCACGTTGCTGAAACTGCTGCTGGGCCTGCTGCAGCCGGACTCGGGCAGCATCCGCGTCGGCGGTGTGGACCTGGCCCAGCTGGGGCGGGCGCACTACCGCGCGATGGTGGGATCGGTACTGCAGGAGGACCAGCTGTTCGCCGGCTCCATCGCCGACAACATCTGCTTTTTCGACCCGCAACCGGACTGGTCCCGGCTGCAGCAGTGCGCGCAGATGGCCTGCGTCCACGCCGACATCCTGGCCCTGCCCATGGCCTACAACAGCCTGATCGGCGACATGGGCGGCGCCCTGTCCGGCGGGCAGAAGCAGCGCATCCTGCTGGCGCGCGCCCTCTACAAACAGCCGCGCTTCCTGTTCCTGGACGAGGCCACCAGCCATCTGGATGTCAGCCGCGAAAAGCAGGTCAACGAGGCCATCCGCCAGCTCAAACTCACCCGCATCATCATTGCCCACCGACCCGAAACCATCGCCTCTGCCGACCGCGTGATCCAGCTGCAGCCGGGCCGCGCGCACAGCCTGTCCGTACAAAAGGGCGACGCCCAGGTGGCCTGACTGCCGCTATCGCCCTGCACCCGGCCTGATCCTGGCCTATAGTTGGAAAATCCTGGGATTCAGACGGCGCTTAGCGAAGGGAGTGCGCGGATGTACGCCTGGTTAAATGTCCTTAAAATCTCGCTGCCATTGGTGGTTTTGCTGCTGGGTGCCTGTTCCAGTGAAGCCCCCGTGGAAACCCTGCGGGTACTCGCCTGGCCGGGCTATGCCGATGCCGACGTAGTGACGGAGTTCGAGCGCCGTCATCAGGTGAAGGTGGCTGTCACACTGGTGAAATCCGATGATGAGCTCTGGGCGCGGATGAGCGCCAACCAGGGCCGCGATTTCGATCTGTTCGCCGCCAATACCGCCGAGCTCCAGCGCTATATCGACAGCGGCCTGAGCGTGGTGCTGGATCTGGCCGCGCTGCCCGGAACCGCACGCCAGTTGCCCCGTTTCCGCGAGCGGCAGGCCATTCCCGGCATTACCCGCGATGGCGCTGTCCACGCGATTCCCTTCACCTATTCCGAAATGGGCCTGATCTACGACAGGAGCCGGGTAGTCGAAGCTCCGGTGTCGATGGCCGCCATGTGGGACCCCCGCTACCAGGGCAAGGTGCTGGCCTACGATGCCAGCAGCCACAATTTCACGCTGGCAGCGCTGCTGCTGGGGGCCTCCAATCCGTTCCAGCTGGACGACGCCCAGTTTGCCGCCGGCGTGGAGAAGCTCACCGCCCTGCGCCGCAATGTCCTCACCTTCTACAGCACACCGGAGGAAGCGGTGGAGCTGTCCCTCAACAACAATGTGGCCCTGATCTTCGGCAACTATGGCACCCAGCAGCTCAAACAGCTGCAGGACGCCGGCATCGATGCGGGCTACGTGATTCCACAGGAAGGCGTGCTGGCCTGGCTGGATTGCTGGGCCATCAGCCGGGGCGCCAAAAACCGCGCGCTGGCCCACGCCTGGATCGACTACATGCTGGAGCCGCAGGTGAACCAGACCCTGACGGACCGGCAGGGCCTTGCCAACACACTGACCCCATCGCTGTCGGCCGCCGATGCCGAGCGCGTGATCTGGCTGCAGCCGGTGGAAAATTATGCCCGCCGGGCACAGCTGTGGGAAAAAATCCGCTCGGGTGACCGCCATGAGCAGCAGTAGCAGTTCAGGTGCCCCATGAAGTTGGGAATCGGCTTCAAGCTGGGCGTGTTGCTGTCGGTTTTCGGCGTGCTGGCGGCGGGCCTCACCGGTTATTACTCATTTACGGAAAGTCGCTCTCTGCTGGTGAAGGCGTCCGAGCAGGAACTGCTCACTGCCACCCAGGTTATCGGCCGCCGCTTCAACCTGCTGCTGGATGAAAGTGCCAGCAATGTGCGCCTGCTGGCTTCGTTGCCGGCGGCCCGGGCCGTGTTCCGGCCAGTGGCGGGATTCATCGGGCACAAGGAGGCCGAAGCGGTACTGGCCAGCACCTTCGCCAACGTCCTGCAGCTGCATCCGGAATATTTCCAGATCCGTCTGATCGGCGCGGACCAGCATGGCCTGGAACGGGTGAGAGTCGACCGCGCCCTCAGTGGCGTGACGACGGTCACCGGCCAGGCACTGCAGGAAAAAGCCCATTATCCCTATGTCTACCAGACCCTGCGCCTGCCAGCGGGTGGCGTATTCATTTCGCGGATTTTCATCAACCATGAAACCGGCGCCCACCTGGGGGTCGGCAAGCCCACGCTGCAGCTGGGAACACCGGTTCACGCGGAATCCGGAGAAAAAGTCGGCCTGGTGGTGATCAACATTGATCTCAACGGTCTGTTCGCGTCGCTGCGGGCCGATCTGCCCCGCGACATGAATCTCTATCTCACCAACCGTGACGGCGATTTCCTGATTCACCCCGATCCTGCCAATGAATTCGGTTTCGATCGTGGCCGGCGGATTCTGTTACAGGAGCAGTATCCGGAAACCATCCCGCTGTTCCAGGGTAAGGCGGAAAACCTGGTGTTCAACCTGCAGGGCGCGCAGCCGCCAGGTCTCCACGGCGATCTGGTGGGTGAACAGCGTCTGGCTGCTGCCTTTATCCGCCTGACCTTCGGTCTTCTGGACCCGGACCGTTTCGTGGTGCTGGGGTTGTCGCGTCCGCTGCGCACAATATTTGCCGGTACCCGGCAGCTGGGTGAAACCATCATCCAGATCATCATCGCGTTCAGCCTGTGTGCCGTGGTGGTGTCCATGGTGGTGAGCCGTGCGCTGTCGCAACCGCTGGAAATGATGGTGAATGCCGTGCGGCGCTTCGCCAGCGAACATGTGATGGGAGAGTTGCCGGTGGGGCGTCGGGACGAGATCGGCCTGCTGGCGCGCACTTTTGCCGACATGGAAGGGATGCTGGGCTCGCACCTGGATGAATTGCACCGGAAGGAATCCCACTTGCATCATCTGGCGCAGCATGACCATCTCACCAATCTGCCCAACCGGCTGCTGCTGTACGACCGCCTGCACCAGATCATTGCCAGGGCCCACCGCAGCGAGCAGCAGATTGTAGTGATTTTCATCGATCTCGATCGCTTCAAGGATATCAACGACAGTCTGGGCCACGCGGTAGGTGACGAGGTCATCCAGCAGGTGGCACAGCGCCTGAGTTCACTGGTACGCGAAGGCGACACCGTGGCGCGTCTCGGGGGCGATGAATTCATCGTGGTACTGGAAATGCTGCCCGATCCGGGCGCGGTGGCGATGATTGCGCAGAAACTGCTGCTGCAACTGCAGAATGCGCTGCACGTGGATGGTCGCGATCTGTATGTCAGTGCCAGCATGGGCATCAGCATTTTCCCGCAGGACGGCACCGATCCGGCCACCCTGGTGCGCAACGCCGACGCGGCCATGTACCGCGCCAAGGCCGAAGGTCGCAACACGTTCCATTTCTACACAGAAGATATGACCGTGCAGGCCATGTCGCGGCTGCAACTGGAAACGGAATTGCGCCAGGCGCTGGCCCAGAACCAGTTCTGCCTGCACTACCAGCCCCAGGTGGATCTGCAGACCGGTGCCGTAATCGGCGTGGAAGCGCTGGTGCGCTGGCAGCATCCGCACAAAAACCTGTTGGGGCCCAACCATTTCATTCCGTTGGCGGAAGACACCGGCCTGATTGAACCCCTCGGCGCCTGGGTATTGAAGGAAGCCTGCGCGCAGATGAGACGCTGGCGCGACGCGGGACTGGATCCGGGGCGGGTGGCGGTGAACCTGTCCGGCAAGCAGTTGCGGCGCAAGGAACTGCTGTCCACCGTACTGGCGATCCTGCAGGAAACCGGCTGCGAACCCTCCTGGCTGGAACTG
>JBMOPR010000804.1:0-5645 GCA_049323075.1 Pseudomonadota bacterium | reverse complement strand
GAAGGAATCCGCCACTGCCCGCTTCTGGGCAGCCGGCGCCCTGTTCTCGGTTGCCCCCATCACCACCACCGTGCCGGCCGACCGCAACCTGCTGTTCGTCGGCATCGGCTCATCCATGCTGCTGGGAATGCTCTTTCATACTCTGTTCACGCGCCTGCAGACGTCCCGCCTGCACCGTGGTGGCACCTGGATTCTGGTTGTGATTCATCTGATCCTGGCCCCTCTGCTGATGCCGGTGTTCAGCTACAGCCCGCAGATCTGGAATCACCTCATGGGGCTGCCGCTGGCACGCAAGATTCCGATCACCAATCCGGACGAAAGCCTGCTGACTTTCGGCATTCCCATGCCCATCGGCCTGGGCTCGACCCCCATGCGCTTTGCCGAAGGCCTGCCGTTGGCAAACAAGTTCTGGATGATTTCCTCGCTCAAACAGAACTTCACCATCACCCGGGCCAACCACGACACCCTGCTGGTAAAGGCCGAAGACGGATTCATCGATTCCATCGAAGCCACGCTGCGCAACGTGCACAGAAAACCGTTCACGCCGGATTTCAAAATATCGCTTACCGACATGGATATTGCCGTCAAACGCGTGGATGAAAATGGCCGCCCGCTGGAGCTGACCCTGACGTTCAACAACAACCGGCTGGAGAAGACCCGCATCCTGACCTGGACCGGTAAAACGTTCGAGCGTCATGACGTGCCGAAGACGGCAGGTGAAACGCTCGCGCTGCAACTGGACCCCTGATGCTGGTCACATCCGGCAGCAGGCTGCAATACGGCTGCCGGTTTCCAGCCGACGAATGAAAACGTGACCGATGTCGAAAATGTACTAATCAAACTTAATTTATCGAGCGAATTGGCTTAACCTCGCGCCTCTTTGAACCACTGGAGGCACGACAATGAACAAGGCCATCGTATTGGTAGCAGTTGCGGCACTGGGTCTGGCAGCGTGCAACAAGCAGGAAGAATCGAAAGCACTGGAAAGCGCGAAAGAATCGGCTGCCCAGGCAGTTGAAGCAGCCAAGGATGCCGCTGGTCACGCATCTGACGCCGTGCAGGAAGCCGGTGAAGCCGCCAAGGAAGTTGCAGTGGAAGGCACTCAGGCCGCTGTTGACGCCGCTGCCGAAGAAGCGAAGAAAGCTGCCGACAAAACCAAGGAAACCGCGGAAGCATCCGCTGAAGCAGTAAAAGAAGCGCTGCCCCAGTAAGCGTCAATGCGGTTCTGCAGACGTCGTTCTGCAAACCAGGGAAACGGGCCGGAGATCCATCCGGTCCGCATCTCACCGAAGAATCCTGCGAAATGGATATCCTGTCGAACGGGCATAAAAAAAGGCTGCATTTCTGCAGCCTTTTTTCTTTCTTCAATATGGCGCGCCAGGAAGGATTCGAACCTCCGACCGCCTGGTTCGTAGCCAGGTACTCTATCCAGCTGAGCTACTGGCGCGTGGGATGTGCATTTTACGAATCCACCACCCCAAGTCAATCAATTGTTTAAATTTTTTGACTCATCGTGGTGAGTTTCATGTACCTGCGGGACTGCTCGAGACCCGACCGGCTGGCGCCGGATATTCCCGGGGGAATATGGCGGAGAGGGAGGGATTCGAACCCTCGATACAGCTTTTGACCGTATACTCCCTTAGCAGGGGAGCGCCTTCGGCCTCTCGGCCACCTCTCCAAAAACGTGGGCAGAATGATACCCGCGTTTGGCGCAAATTCCTAGCCCATTCTGGCTAATTTGATCGCACGTAAGTCCTTAAAAACAAAAGCGATGCCGAAGCATCGCTTTCATCGGGACCACTTCCGGACGCGTTTCAGGCGCCAGTGTCGTGCTCACCGCCTTTTTCGCGCTGTATGCGCTGATAGATCTCTTCCCGGTGGACGGCGACTTCCTTCGGCGCATTCACACCGATCCGCACCTGGTTACCCTTTACGCCCAGCACGGTCACGGTGACTTCGTCGCCGATCATCAGGGTTTCGCCTACGCGGCGGGTCAATATCAACATTTTCCTTCTCCTTACTTACTGCTCCTGCCGAGCGTCTGGTTTCGCGTCCCGAGAAAGCCCTACCCGGTATTCAATTTTCCTAATCAAGTATCGTCCAGGTTTCCGATTTTGGTAGGGCGGGAGCGGGTTTTCTTGTTCAGCCGGATTACTTAGCCGCTTGCGGCTCCTTGTCCAGGCCAAACCCCGTGTGCAGGGCACGTACCGCCAACTCCAGATACTTCTCGTCGATCACGACCGAGATCTTGATTTCCGAGGTGGAGATCATCTGGATGTTAATGGATTCTTGCGCCAGCAGCTTGAACATCCTGCTGGCCACGCCGGCGTGGGAGCGCATGCCCACACCCACCAGGGACACCTTGGCAATGGAAGCGTCGCCCTGCACGTCGCGGGCTCCCAGATCCTTGGCGATATCCTTGAGCACGTCCAGCGCCTTGCGCAGTTCATTCTTGTGGACGGTGAAGGTGAAATCGGTGGTGTTGTCGGCGCTGACGTTCTGCACGATCATGTCGACTTCGATGTTGGCCTCTCCCACAGGGCCCAGGATCTTGTAGGCCGCGCCCGGGGTATCCGGCACGCCACGCACGGTGATTTTGGCTTCGTCGCGATTAAAGGCAATGCCTGAGATGACCGGCTGTTCCATAGATTCCTCTTGATCAACAGTAATAAGGGTACCTGGCCCTTCAGCAAAACTGGAAAGCACCCGCAGGGGTACATTGTATTTCCCGGCAAACTCCACCGAGCGGATCTGCAAAACCTTGGAGCCGAGGCTGGCCATTTCCAGCATTTCCTCAAAGGTGATCTGCTCCAGACGGCGGGCGTTGGGCACCACGCGCGGATCGGTGGTGTAGACGCCGTCGACATCGGTGTAGATCTGGCACTCATCGGCTTTCAGGGCCGCTGCCAGTGCTACGCCGGTGGTATCGGAACCACCACGGCCCAGGGTCGTGATGTTGCCGTCGTCGTCCACGCCCTGGAAGCCGGCTACCACGACAATGCGACCCTTGTTCAGGTCGGCACGGATGCGGTCGGCATCAATGGCCTGGATGCGGGCCTTGCCGTAAGCGTCGTCGGTGAGGATCCGCACCTGGGCGCCGGTGTAGGAACGGGCATCATAACCTTCCTTTTGCAGCGCGATGCTCAGCAGCCCGATCGTGACCTGTTCGCCGGTGGAAACCAGCACATCCAGTTCCCTTGCAGGCGGCTGTTCGGAAATTTCGTTAGCCAGGGCAATCAGCCGGTTGGTTTCGCCACTCATGGCAGAGACCACTACGACGACATCATGTCCTTCGTCGCGATAGCGCCCCACCTTCTTTGCCACATTTTTTATTCTGTCGACGGTACCTACTGAGGTACCACCATATTTCTGCACAATTAACGCCATCGCCGTCGTTCTTTAAAAGTTATTGAAGGAATAGCATCCGGATTGGATGCGGATTAAACAATAATGCCCCTGGAGTGTAAACCAAAGGATTGATCTGTATACCTTTTGTTTTCCTTACCTGCTCACTGCTGCAGCCAGGTTTCGGCAGATGCCACCGCGTCGGCCAGCCTGGCTACATCGGGGCCGCCGGCACTGGCCAGATCCGGACGTCCACCGCCTTTGCCACCGACGATCTGGGCTGCGTGTTTCACCAGGTCGCCTGCCTTGAACTGCCCGGTGAGATCCTTGGTAACCCCCGCCACCAGATCCACCTTGCCTTCGTTGACCGCACCCAGCAGTACCACGCCGGAGCCAAGCTTGTTTTTCAGCTGGTCCACCAGTTCGCGCAGGGCTTTCAGGTCCACGCCATCAACGGTAGCCGCCAGCAACTTCACACCGGCCACAGTTTTGGCCTGTCCCGCCAGATCGTCACCGGCGCTGCTGGCCAGTTTGGCTTTCTGCCGCTCCAGTTCCTTTTCCAGCTGTTTCACCCGGTCCAGGGTCTGCTGCACCTTTTCCACAGCGTTGTCGCGGCTGCCTTTCAGCAGTGCGGCAATCTGGCCCAGGGTGGCATCGGTTTCATCCAGCCAATGCTCGGCGCCTTCGCCGGTCACCGCTTCGATACGGCGCACACCGGCGGCGACACCACCTTCAGACAGAATGCGGAACAGCCCGATATCACCCGTGCGGCTGGCATGGGTGCCGCCACACAGCTCGATGGAGAAGTTGTCCTGGCCCATGGTGAGAACGCGGACGTTATCATCATACTTTTCGCCAAACAGCGCCATAGCCCCTTTGGACTTGGCCTGCTCGATGGGCATGACCTCGGTCACAACCGGCGCATTGGCGCGGATCTGGGCGTTGACCAGCTTTTCCACCGCACGGATTTCGGCGGGTTTCATGGCTTCGGAATGGGCGAAGTCGAAACGCAGACGGCTGGCGGTGACCTGGGAACCTTTCTGCTGCACATGGGTGCCCAGCACCTGACGCAACGCGGCGTGCATCAAATGAGTGGCGGAATGGTTGAGGCGGATGGCCTGGCGCAGGTCGTTGTTCACGTTGGCCTGCACGGTGTCGCCGACGTTCAGGGTGCCGGTTTCCAGCACGCCGACATGGACGTGAGCGCCACCCTGTTTGGTGGTGTCGGTTACATCGAAACGGGCGCTGGCGGTTTCCAGCGTGCCGACGTCGCCCACCTGACCACCGGATTCGGCATAGAACGGCGTATTGTCGAGCACGATCTGGGCTGGCTGACCCGCGCTGATGGATTGCACCGGCTGGCCGTCGACGAAGATCTCGGTGATACGGCCGCTGTCGGTGACCTGGTCGTAGCCGCTGAATTCGCTGCGGGTGTTCACGTCCAGGCCGTCGTGGTAATTCGCCTTGAATTTGCCGGCGGCCTTGGAGCGCGACTTCTGCGCGTCCATTTCCTTTTCGAAGCCGATGTGGTCGATGGTGAGATTGCGCTCGCGGGCGATATCGGCGGTGAGATCGGCAGGGAAACCGTAGGTGTCGTAGAGCTTGAACACCACGTCGCCAGGAATCTGGTTACCCACCAGACCTTCCAGATCCTGCTCCAGAATTTTCAGGCCCTGCTCCAGCGTTTTCGCGAACTGCTCTTCTTCCTGCAGCAGCATTTTTTCCACCTGGGCCTGTGCCTTTTTCAATTCGGGATAGGCATCGCCCATCTCGCGCACCAGCGGTGCCACCAGCTTGTGGAAGAACGCGCCCTTGGCGCCGAGCTTGTTGCCATGACGGATAGCGCGACGCAGGATGCGGCGCAGCACATAGCCGCGACCTTCGTTGGACGGCACCACGCCGTCCACAATCAGAAATGCGCAGGAACGGATGTGGTCGGCCACCACGCGCAGGGATTTGTCTTCCAGATCCTGGGCGTCGGTAACGCGCGCCACGTCTTTCAGCAGGCTGGCGAACAGGTCGATTTCATAATTGCTGTGCACGTGCTGCATGACGGCGGCAATCCGCTCCAGCCCCATGCCGGTGTCCACCGACGGCTTGGGCAGCGGCACCAGGGTGCCGTCCGGCTGGCGGTCGAACTGCATGAACACGTTGTTCCAGATTTCGATGTAGCGGTCGCCGTCTTCCTCGGGTGAGCCGGGAGGGCCGCCCCAGATGTCAGGGCCGTGGTCGTAGAAAATCTCGGTGCAAGGGCCACAGGGGCCGGTGTCGCCCATCTGCCAGAAGTTGTCGGACGCGTA
>JBMOPR010000803.1:0-5656 GCA_049323075.1 Pseudomonadota bacterium | reverse complement strand
GCGCGATACCGGCACCGGCATCAGCGAAAAAGCGCTGGAAAATCTGTTTCAGGCGTTCACGCAGGCAGACGCGTCCACCAGTCGCCAGTTTGGGGGCACCGGGCTGGGCCTGAGCATTTCGAAACGACTGACAGAACTGATGGGCGGCGAGATCGGCGTCAGCAGCCAGCTGAACCTGGGCAGCACGTTCTGGTTCAGCATCCGCTGCGAGCGGGCCGGAGCGGACTTTGTGGCAGAAAACCGGGAACCGGCGGACACGCTGCAAGGGCGCCGGATGCTGATCGTCGACGATTCCCCCGAGTATGCACTGATGGTGAAGGAACAGGCGGAATCCTGGGGCATGCGCGCGCAGGTGGCCTACTTCGGCAGCCAGGCACTGGAACTGCTGAGCGATGCTGTCGAAACCGGCGATCCGTTCGAGCTGGTGACGCTGGACATGTTCATGCCGGGCTGGTCCGGCCTGGAATGCGCGCAACAGATCCAGGCCCATCCCAAACTGAAAGACTGCCTGTGCATTTTGCTCACCGCCATGCGCAACATTCCGCCGAAACCGGAATTGCAGCAGGCCGGCATCCGGCTGGCGATACAGAAGCCGGCGTCAGCGCGGGCGCTGCGCCAGGCCCTGCTGGCAGTGCTGGTCGATCAGGTCCAGCGCCCCTTCCCGCGCCGGGACGTGCACGCCAATCCGCTGCGGGGCAAGCGCGTGCTGGTGGCCGAAGACAATACCGCCAACCAGCTGGTGATTACCGGTATGCTGAAAAAACTGGAGATTGACACGGTGCTGGTGGATAACGGCCAGAAAGCGCTGGATCACCTGCGCAACCACATGGGCACGATTGATCTGGTGCTGATGGATTGCGACATGCCGGAAATGAACGGCAAGGAGGCCATCCGCCACTACCGCGCCTTTGAACGGGAAGCCTGCCTGCCCCCGCTGCCATTGATCGCGCTGACGGCGCATGCCCTGCCGGAGGAACTGGGCCAGTTGCGGGACGCCGGCGCCGACGGCGTGCTGGTGAAACCGCTGACCCTGCAGGAACTGCGCACCGCGCTGCAGCACTATCTGGTGCCGGCACTGAAGAAGATGGCGCCCCTGCTGTCCTGAACCGCCACCCGTGGCTGCTTCTCATCGCCCCCGCGCGTGTCGCAGATAATGCTCGCGGTTCTGCTGCTTGCGGCTTTCATTTTTCTGCAGCAGCACATACACCGCGCCGGCGCCGCCATCCTGTTTCTGTGCACTGTGAAAAGCCATCACCTGGGGCAGGCTGGGCAGCCATTTGTTGACGTAACTTTTCAGCAGCGCCGGCGGATCGCTACGCTCGCCCTTGCCATGCAGAATCATGATGGTACGCAGACCGAAACGGGTACTGTCCTGGATAAATTCGAACACATCCTTGCGCGCCTGCTGCAGGGTTTTGCGGTGCAGGTCCAGCACGGCTTCACTGGCGTACTTGCCCAGCCGCAGCTTGCGGTACACGCCTTCCTGCACACCATTGCGCTTGTATTCCAGAATATCGTGGGGGCCCACCATCTCCACATATTCGGTGGACAGGGTGTTGGGGTCGAGTTTGAGATCGGCCACCGCGGCTTCGCGGCGGGCCAGCTGGGCTTCCGTGGGTTCGGAGGGCTTCGGCGTCACCACCACCGGCTTCTTCGGCAGCGGCTTCACACCGGCCATTTCCTGCTGGAACAGGTCGTCTTCGTCAGGGCTCATGGTGCTGTGCTTGTTGGGGAATCGATGCTGACAAGATGGGGCCGGCCAGCGCTCCGGTCAAGGGGGCGACACAGCGGAATAAACGGAAATAGACCGTTCAGATCATGGTGACATTGACCGTTTCCTGCAGCACATCCTGCAGCAATATCAGACGCTGCTCCAGTTCCGGCAAACTCACCGGTCCACCCAGACACAGGCGCAATGCGGCCGGCGGATTGTTGTCGGTGCAGAAGGCCGCGGCGGCCACTGCGCTGATGCCATGATTGCGCAGAAACACCGCCACGTCGGACGGATTCATGGCCAGGGTTCTGGGCAGTGGCAACCACAGGTGAAAACCGTCGGGATTCGCCACCGGGTGATGCGATGCCAGGATCGTCCGTGCCAACCGTTGCCGCTCCCGCGACTGCAGGCGTTGCGCCTCCCGCACGCGATTGACCGTGCCATTCTGGATCCAGCGGGTGGCCAGTGTACTGGTGATCGGACTGGCCATCACCGAGAGCGCCCGCAGGGCACCGGCCGCACGCTGGGCCTGGGTCTTGTTGGGGGCATACAGATACGCAGTGCGGCAGCCGGCACCAAAACATTTCGACAGGCCGTTCAGATACCAGGTCAGCTCCGGCGCGCGGGTGGCGATGGGAGACACTACCCGTTCCGGCACCCAGCCATAGGCATCGTCCTCGATGATGGGCAGGCTGTATCGCAACGCCAGATCGGCAATGGCTTCGCGTCGCCGCTGCGACATGCTGAAGGTAGTAGGATTCTGGATCGTGGGATTCACGTACAACGCCTGAATCTGCTTGGATTTGCACAAGGCTTCGATGGCGCTGATGCGCGGCCCGTCCTGATCGCATTCCACCGCCATCAGTTGCACACCAATCTGTGCAGCGATGGCCTTGAGGCCGGGATACACCAGCTGGCCGACACAGAGCGTGCCCTTCTTGCCACACAGCAGGGACAGCAATGCCACCAGCGCACTGTGAATGCCGGGGCACACCAGAATACGCTCACCATCGGGACGCGGAATCAGTTCACCCAGCATCAACGCGCCCGCTTCCTTGTCAGCAGGGCCGCCACCAAAATCCTGGTAGCGCAGCAATGCCGCCAGCCCCTTGCCCTGCAGCACATTGCTGGCATCGTCGCGGATGCGCTGCAGCAGACCGGCATCTTCGATTTCCGGCGGCAGATTCATGGTCATTTCCACATTGCTGCCATTGCGCAGTGGCAGCATGGACGTCTTGCCCTTGACGTAGGAACCCGAGCCGGGATGGGAATCGATCAGGCCGCGATTGGACGCTTCCCGATAGGCGCGGGTGACGGTGGTGTAATTCAGTGACAGCAGATCGGCCAGTTCCCGCAGCGGCGGCAGCCGGTCCCGCGCCTGCAGAAAACCTTTTTCAATATCGGCTTCAATCAGATCCGCAATCATCAGGTAGGCCGGACGCTTGTGGCTTGACTGAATGGCGCTGACCCAGTGACGGTATTTATCCAGGGGCATGAGGCTGTTCTCGCGACATTTTGCCACGTCCCTGCAGTTACCGTTCCAGATGGCCCGCCACTGCGGCTACAGCATTGATTGCATTCCAATGCGATCATTGGTCAGTCGCATCCTGCAACATTTCGAATCATTCCGGCAGCGTTCTGCCCGCGCACAGTGCGACTTTCCGTACCTGATTCCTTTCCATCAATGCTCCTGCAGCACAGCTGCAAAAAATTTTGGCTGCCTGCGGTTTTTGAGCGGTGTGCTTGATCGCACCTTGATTGCATGAAGCCGGTGGTGCACTGGCATCGGCGTTGCAACAGGACACGTGCACCCCACCACTCATTCACGCCTGCGAGGACACGCTCATGCCAACAGTCGATAAACCCATGCATAAAAACGGGGATTTCTTCGTCGATTACGAAGAGAAAGTTTTTGAGGATGTGAAAGCCAGGCCGGGCGAAAAAGCGTTGGTGACCTTTCACACCGTGGCGTTCGAAGGCTCGATCGGTTTCGTCAACATGCTGCAGGCCACCCGGCTGCAACGCAAGGGTTTTGAAACCTCGATCCTGCTCTACGGACCCGGTGTCACTCTGGGTATCCAGCGCGGTTTTCCAACGCTGGGTGATGAAGCCTTTCCCGGCCACCAGAATTTCAACAACCAGCTGAAAAAATTCATGGCGGAAGGCGGCAAGGTGTTTGCGTGCCGGTTTGCGTTGCAGGCGCTGTACGGCCACGGCGAGCCGTCGCTGATCGAAGGCATCCGGCCGATCAATCCGCTGGATGTGCTGGATCTGAAACTGCTGCACCTGCGCGACAACGCCGTGATCATCGACACCTGGACGGTGTAAGAGGCCCCCATGTCCGCATCACGCATCGTTCGCGCCGCGGCAGCCCAACTGTCTCCGGATCTGGAGACAGCCACCGGCACCCTGCGCAAGGTTCTGGACTGCATGGACGACGCTGCTGCCCGGGGCGTCGAGCTGATTGTCTTTCCGGAAACCTTTCTGCCGTATTACCCGTATTTTTCGTTTGTGTATCCACCCATCAAGTGTGGCCCGGAACATCTGCGACTGTACGAAAATGCGGTGGAGGTGCCCGGCCCGACCACGGCCGCCATCGCCGAGCGCGCAAAAAAGCACGGCATGGTGGCGGTGGTCGGCGTGAACGAACGTGACCACGGCACACTGTACAACACGCAACTGGTATTCGATGCCGATGGCCGCCTGGCTTTGCGGCGACGCAAGATCACACCAACCTATCACGAGCGCATGATCTGGGGTCAGGGCGACGCCTCGGGTCTGAAAGTCACCCACACCCGCGTGGGCACCGTCGGCACGCTGGCCTGCTGGGAACATTACAACCCGCTGGCACGTTACGCGCTGATGACGCAGCACGAGGAAATCCATTGCAGCCAGTTTCCCGGCTCACTGGTGGGACCGATTTTCGGCGACCAGATTGAAGTCACCATTCGCCATCACGCGCTGGAATCCGGCTGCTTCGTGGTGAATGCCACCGGGTGGCTCACTGACGAACAGATTCATGCAATCACGCCGGATGAATCCCTGCACAAAGGTCTGCGGCACGGCTGCAACACCGCGATCATTTCGCCGGAAGGCGTACACCTGGCCAAGCCGTTGACGGAAGGTGAAGGCCTGGTGATCGCCGACCTCGACATGAAGCTGATTACCAAACGCAAACGCATGATGGATTCCGTTGGCCATTATTCCCGTCCGGAACTGCTGACACTGCTGATCAGGGATGAGCCCGGACGCCACCGCCAATCCAGCACCCATTTGTACTCCCTCGCCAGTGAGGACACTCCCCATGACCGTATCGAAGCAGCATCTGCTGACTGAGTTGCAGACCCACGGCATCCAGCTGGCGCAACCGGAGCAACTGCCACTTGCCCGCAAGGGTGGCGCCGGTCCCAGCGATCATCAGGCCATTGTGATCGACGGCCAGACGCTGATGATTCCGGTGCACACCCACAGCGCACAGCGTTCGCCGTTCAGTCTGGACGCCACGTCGGTCACGCCCCGGCTGACGCGCAACGGCATACCCGTGCTGGATATCAGCTTTGCCACGCGGCCACGCTTTTATGATCTGAAAACGCACGACGGCATTCCCTATGCGCACATTGCCACACTGCACAGCACCGACGTTCTCGCCACCACTGTGCTGCAGAATTGCATCCGCTACGACCAGCCCGACACTGCATGCCAGTTCTGCTCTATCGGCCAGTCGCTGGCGGCGGGCAACACCATCGCACACAAAACACCGCAACAACTGGCGGAAGTGGCAAAAGCCGCGGTGGAACTGGATGGCGTGCGCCACATGGTGATGACCACCGGCACACCCGCCACCCACGACCGCGGCGCCACTGTGCTGTGCGACAGCGTACGCGCAGTGAAAGCAGCGGTGAACCTTCCGATCCAGGTGCAATGTGAACCTCCCAAGGACCT
>JBMOPR010000802.1:0-5659 GCA_049323075.1 Pseudomonadota bacterium | reverse complement strand
TAGCCTGCACCTGCTGCCCCGACGTAATCGTTTCGGTACCCGCATCGTTGTAGGTCTTCACCTTGCCTTCCATCACCGCCACGCCAGCTGCGGCTGGCGACGCGCTGACGATAAATTCCGTGCCTTCCACCACGGCGTTCACGTAGGGCGTGCTGACTTCAAAGCGGTTGACGATGCGGCTGATGAAGTGGGCGACGCCTTGCGACAAACCCAGCAGAAATCCGCTCTCCTGCTGCTGCGCGGGAAAATCCAGCAGGCTGTTTTCATCCAGTCGGACGAAGGAATTGTTGCGCAGGTAAAGCGCGGCACGGCTGTTGGGCCCCACCCGCACGCTGTCGCCAGGGCAGACGGTTTGTTCAACCTGCAGTTGCTGCCAGTCGACGGCTGTGGATTTGCGTTCCACCGCACCGGTGATAGCGACGGCTTTCGCCAGCCAGTCGTCGCAGGCCCAGGTGGCGGGCGCGGCAAACACAAGCAGCAGCACAAGGCTGCGACTGCATGCGTTCAGAATGAAACGGATTGGACGGACACTGCAGTCCGGATGCTGTGGCCTGGCGTGTAACACTGGTATTCCCCGCGCGTCGTCTTCGTGATCTGCCTGTATGCAAATCCCCGCATGGACTACCGAATGAAAGGCCAGAAGGTCCTCGGTGCCAGACTGCGCACGGCTGCATTGCATTGGCAAAACAGCACGTCATTTCAACCATGAAAGGGGTTCGAGTATTGTGTCGCCATTTTCCGCGCAAATCTATCGACGTCATGTGAATATTGTCACTTCTGACTGAGAGGAATTACACCAGCATCAAGCCAGAGCTGGTTTTCATCCTGGCGCCGTGCAGGCTTCTCCAGCAGCGTCGCCAGAAATTGACTGGGCGCATCTGCGGGATAGCGCGAACTCAGTTCACGAAACAGCTGCGCAGCGGCTGCGCGATTGCCACGCTCAAATTCCGCCAGCGCATGATCAAACTGGTGCAGCAATTGCGGCGTCTCAGCGCTGACCAATGTATAAAGCCGCAAGGGTTTGTCCTTTCCAACGAATCGGAAGCGCCCCAGATTGCGTACTTTTTCGTCGGGATTCGGCACGCAATCCTCACTCAGCAACACTTGGGTGCCGATTTGCTTATTGACGCCCTCCAGGCGTGCAGTGGTGTTGACGATGTCGCCCATGGCGCGGAATTCGTAATGATCCAGCGCGCCAAAATGGCCCAGCACGATTTCACCGGCGTGCAACCCCATGCGCGTGGGCAGGCAATGGTCGGGATGGCGTTCATTGAATTGGTGTACCGCCTGCTGGATTTCACGGATGACAGGCGCCAGGGCGGACCATGCAGCGGCGGGCTCCAGGTGCGGCCAGAGCGCAATGATGCCGTCGCCCGCCACGTCGGAAATCAAACCCTTGCCGTTACGAATGGCGCCAATCACGGCGGAGTAGTAATCCTGCATCAGGCGGGCCAGTTCAGCCGGTGCCAGTTGCTCGGACAGGCGCGAGTAGCCCTGCGCATCCGTCACCAGGCAGACACTGTGATGATGCTCCTGACTGGCCGGAAGTTCATGCTGTTCCACCAGGCGGCGGATTTCCTCGGCGGGGAGATACTTGCCGAAGGCCTGCTGCAAACGCATTTTCTGCAAATGCAATTCCCGGCTGCGCAGCCACATGCCAATGCCGCCGGCAAGAGGAGCCAGTATCAGCACGCCGTTGAACCAGGGCAACCACAGGTTCTGCGTCGTGAACAGTACATAGCACATCAGGCTGACTCCGGCGGCCACCAGCAGAACCAGCACTGCCGACGTCACTGGCGCAAGCGTGCGTGTCAACGCGAATACCAACAGCCCCAGTAGCCAGACCAGCACCACACTTGCGAGCGGGGGCAACTCCCGCAACCAGGAATCATCCTGCAGGTTGGCAAAAGCGGTGGCCGCCAGTTCAACGCCGCTGATGTCGAGACCACTCTGCGCAGTGAATGCGGTGTAGAAGCCGTCACGCTGGTCATGCTGGTAACTGGCGGAATAGCCGATGAACACCACCGCGTCGCGCACATGGGTCGCCACCCACTGCGGCTGCTGGATCAGATCCGCATACTCGATAGTGGTAATGGAACGGGGCGGTCCATAAAAGTTGTAAAGCAGTGCATCGACGGCTGGCAGAACGGCATCGGCATGCAACTGCATGAACGCGCGCACCGGCAGCGTGGCATGGTCTGGCAGGGCGGGATGGCGCAAAAAGAAACGGTCGATGCGGGCGGGTATCTTCGGCAGGATCAGTGGCGCGGTACCCAGTGCGGCAGCAGCCAGCGGTGGCAGGGGTTGCAGCAACACCTGACGATCGGCAGTGGTGCCATTGCCCAGTTCGATCAGCTGCCGGTCCGAGCGCGCAAACAGCAACACATTGCCCGCATTTCGCAACGCGTTGGCAAATGCCTGGTCACCTGCGTCATCCCGGGGCTGTTCGAAAAAGATGTCGAATACCAGCAGCCGCGCACCCAGTTCATGCAATCGCTCCACCGCCCGGGCATGCACGGAACGGGACCACTGGTGCGGCTTGTCCGGCAAACCCAGGGCTTGTGCACTTTCCCGGGTGACAGCAGCCACCACCACCGCTGGCGGCGCCGGCCTTTCCCCCCGCAACTGAAACAGCATTTCCAGACCCAGCCGCTGCTCCAGCGCCATCCCCCAGGGCGAGCTGGTCCATACTGCATACAGCGCCAACAGCAGCGCCGGCAGCATCATGACCAGCCGGCGCCGTAAACGGATAAGCACGGGAATTCATCCTGCTTCTGGGAAGAGCCGACACTATAGCGTCAATCCCGGCCAGGAAAAATGCCGGTGCACGCCGCAATGCACTCAGCGACTGACAGGAACGCGCTGGAATTGCTCCCAGGCAGCGTCACACGGGTTGTAGCGCTGGGGATTGACGTACACCAGATGGTCGTCATGCAGGCTGCACTGGGTGACCGCCACACCACCTTCACAGTTGTCGTAGGTGGCACAGAATCCTTGTCCTCGCACGCAGCCGGGACCTGCGCTGGGTTGATCGCAGGCATCCGACACCAGCGGCTCACCCGCACACTGATTGGTCTCGGCCCAGCGTTTCAGACTGGTTCTCGCCGTCAGGGACCACCCCAGCGATATGTAATAGGGCACCACGAAATCCCATTTGCCGCGCACCTCCACTACCGGGAAGGCCGCTTTTTTCCAGCCCATTTCATCCGGTGCGCGGCAGGATTCGGTATCAGAATAGGGAAAACTTTGCGACGCCAGCGCTACACCGGCAAAGACATCAGAATGACTGCAAGCGAGTTTGCCAGCCATTGCTCCGCCGTTGGAAAGGCCCACCGCATATACCCGCTGCGGATCGAGCTCCAGCCTGGACTTTTTGGGATTCATCAGACACTGCACCAGATGCAATGCAAAACCTTCGTCGTCATGTCCGCGCGGCTCGCAGCAGAAATCACCCGCGTCCCAGGTAGTGGGAAATCCCAGCGCCTGTGGATATGCCACCACAACGCCTTCGCGATCTGCAAATTCTTTCCAGCAGGATGTCATGACCTGGGCGGATGAAGATGAACTCTGGCCGTGGAAGTCCACCACCAGAGGCGCGTTTGGCTGATAGGATTGCGGCACATAAAGACGGTACGTTCGCCACTCTCCGTCATGCCGCATGTAAACGATGCGTGCCTTGCCTGGCGCAGTACGGATCCAACCGCACATATTGTCGAATCCATCAAATGCAAATGCAGAGGGAAGCGAAAAATTCCAGACTGCCAGCATTAGTGCGCTGAAAAAAAACTTCCTCATGTTAAAGCCCTTCTCATCGCATCCTTGCGTTTCAGTATAGCTGCGGATGAAAAAAGAAAATTTCCAGGGCGCCAACGAATTGCCAGTCCATCGTTGGAAAAAGAAGATTATTCTGACGCGGAAGAAATGGCTACTGCGGAGAAAGGAAGAATCAGCGTGAATGTGGTTCCTTTACCAAATTCACTTTGTAAAGTTACAGTACCATGCATGAGATCCACCAGATTTTTTACGATGGCGAGACCCAGACCGGTTCCCTTCTCGGACAATTCGGTTGTCGCGTGAAATTGCTCGAAGGGCAAAAATACTTTTTTTCTGTTCTGCTCCGCGATGCCAATGCCTTCATCCTGCACCACCAGGCGCATTCCATTTTCGACTGGCTCGCAGAGCACCCATACATGTTTTTGCGGCGGCGTAAACTTCACTGCATTGGACACCAGATTCAACGCAATCTGGCCCAGCTTCTTCGCATCGCCGACATACTGTGCCGGCAGGGCGGGATCGATCTGAAGTTGCAGCAATACGCCTTTTTCTTCTGCCACAACCTGTAGCGTGTCGCACACTTCCCGCAACAGGCCTGCAGGCGAAAAAGGCTGCTCATTCAGTGTCATCTTGCCCACTTCAATTTTGGACATGTCGAGCACATCGCTGACCAGATCCACCAGACGGCGGGCAGCAGCACCGATCAGATCCAGACCTTCGTGCACATAGTCCGGCACGGTCTCAACCACGATCCGCTTCTGCAGCCGCTGAGCAAATCCCGCAATCGCGTTCAATGGCGTGCGCATTTCATGATTGACGGTGGCGAAAAAACGCGAGCGATAGGCAATGTTTTCTTCCAGTTCGCACTGTGCGCGCGCCAGCTCACGATTCAGATCTTCAGTCTCGCGCAGCTTCAGGCGCAACTCCAGTATCGCGACAACATGACGTGCCAGCGTGGTCAGGGCATGTAACTGGGTCGATGAGAAGGTACGTGGCTTGATATCAATGGCGCAGAGCGTTCCCAGTGCGAAGCCGTCGTGAGTGATCAGCGGCGCTCCTGCATAGAAACGGATGTTGGGAGCCGACAGGACCAGAGGATTGTCTGCAAAACGTGGATCGAGGGTAACATCCTCCACGATCAAGGGATCCGGTTGCAGGATGGCGTGGGCGCAAAAAGCAAGGTCCCGGCTGGTTTCCGTAGCGTCCAGACCTTGTCGGGATTTGAACCACTGGCGATCGCGGTCCACCAGGCTCACCAGGGTGATCGGCGTGTCGCAGATAAAAGACAGCAGCTGGGTGACCGCGTCGAAATCCGCCTCCGGCGATGTGTCGAGAACCGCGTAGCGCGCCAACGCCCGCAGGCGGTCCTCTTCGTCGTGGGCGCAGGGCGCGACCAGCATGTGCATTCCCCCGTGAAAATCCGTGGCGTGGATTCAGTATAGCAATGCAGTCACGGGCGTCACGCTCAGCTCATCAACGCATAGGGACCACCCCGCTCCAGCGCACGCCGGTAAGCAGGGCGTTCATGCACCCGCTGCAGAAATGCCTGCAACGACGGATACTTGGTGGCGATATTGTCACGTGCGGCAGCGGCTTCCAGCGGAAAGGTCATCTGCACATCGGCTGCAGAAAAGCTGTCACCCACGAACCACTGCCGTCCGCGCATCCTGTTTTCCACAAATTCAAGATGGGTATCAAGATTGGGCTGGATAAACGATTGCAGCGTTTTGCCACTGATGCCTTTTGCTACCGGCTTGACAAAGAATGGCATCGGCGCGCGCTGGATATGATTGAAGATCAGCTTCATCACCAGCAGCGGCATCAGCGAACCTTCCGCATAATGCAGCCAATAGCTGAAATCCAGTTCGTCGTCACTGCCGGCGAC
>JBMOPR010000801.1:740-5663 GCA_049323075.1 Pseudomonadota bacterium | reverse complement strand
TACAGCCCATCCTGCAGGACGCCATCGCCCGGCTGCTGACGCCGGGCGGTACGGTGATTCCCGAAGCGGTGGAAACCTTCATCGTGCCGGTGGAAGCCCTCCGCACCCACCAGGATATCGGCAACGGCGCTGTCGCCACGCTCAACGGGCGCTACCAGTTCCAGCAACTGCTGCGCCAGAAAAATATCCGCAATCCGTTCAACCTGTATTACGACGCCATCATTCCCTCGCAGCAGCATCTGGCCGATGCGCAGCAGGTGAAGCGTTACGACGGCCACTGGCAGCAGGCGCCGCAATACAGCCGCGCCCTGGAATTTGCCGTCACCGCCACCGGCACCCTGACCGGATTCAAGGGATTTTTCCGTGCCCGGCTGGCGCCGCAGGTGATCCTGGATATTTCCTCCGGCGACATCGGCGGCCGCAAATGTTCCGACAGCTGGAAGCACTGCTTTTTCCCCATTGAACAACCGCTGGCGGTGGAACAGGGAGACCGCATCGAACTGCGGTTCGAACGCCGCTATCCACACGACCAGGCACCGTTTCGCCAGATCTACAGCTGGCACGGCCGGGTTGTTCCGCGCAACACCGCGGTCGACGCTGCGCGCGAACGGCCCCTCCACTTCCGGCAAAGCATGGATGAATCCGCCCTGGCAGGCATCAGCCTGCCAGCACCAGATTCTGTACCAGACGCTGGCTGATGCAGCTGTTGCGGTTGCGCAGGAACTGGCGCAGCCGCTCCGGATAGGACGACTCCACCGCCTGCTGCACGCTGCGGCGTTGCTGCAATTGCCGCCGCCAGGCCCGGATACCGTCGCAGCCATCAAACAGATCCAGCGGCAGCAGGGAATCCATCACATCGAAATAACGGAAAATGGGTCCATAGGCGGCATCCACCATGCCGAACTGCCCGCCGCGAAAATACGGCGCCTGCACTTCCATTTCCAGCCGTCGCCACTTCCGCGCCAGCAGCCGGCACTGATCGTTGAAATCCTGTTCTTCCCGGGCGTTGTACAGACGCGCGATGTCATTCAATATCTGGGAACCGAATTCTATCCAGGCACGCTCCTGTGCCCTGAGCAGGGGATCGTCCGGATGCAGATTGCCGGGCGTGATGTCGTTCAGGTATTCGCAGATCACCGCCGATTCGAACAGCACGCTCTGCTCGTCCACCCACAGCAGTGGCACCTTGCCGGTGGGCGACAGTTCGAGAAACCAGTCGGGCTTGTCGCTCAGATCGATATAGCGGCGCTCGTGGGCAATGCCTTTCTCAGCGAGCACGATGACTGAGCGTTGTACGTAGGGACACAGATGATGGCTGATCAAAACCAGCTCCGGATGCGGCATGGGACTACCTCCTTGCGGTTGTTGCTGGAACGGCGGCTGCCGGGGATGAGAACACCAGCAGACACATCAGCCAACAATAGCGCCACGGCTGGCGACGGCCAGCGCGTTTTCCGCAAACCGCATTTGCGGGAAATCGGTAACGAGGAAACTGCAACATGAAAAAACTGGACTGGAGTGATCTGTATTATTTCGCCGCCGTGGCCCGCCACGGTTCACTGGCCAAGGCTGCGCAGGCGCTGGGCGTGACCCACTCCACCGTATTCCGCCGCATCACCGGGCTGGAGGAAGACCTGTCGGCCAAACTGTTCGACCGGCTGCCGGAAGGCTATCGCCTGACTGCGCTGGGGCGCGAACTGGAAAACTATTCGGAACGCATCGCCGGCACCATCGATGAAATGCAGCGGATATTCGAAAATCGCAACGAGGAACTGAAAGGCCCGATCAATCTCACCGCGCCGCACAATTTTGCCTACCGTTTTCTGCCGCCGCTGATCGCCGAGTTCCGCACGCTGTATCCCGACATCACCGTGAACATGCTGGCCAGCAACGCGGACTACAACCTGTCGCGGCGGGAAGCCGATCTCGCCATCCGCGCCACACCGGCACCGCCGGACTATCTGGCCGGGCAGAAACTGTTTTCGCTGGGCTGGAGTGCCTACGCATCGCCGGGCTATCAACAACGCAATCCGCCGTTGACCCGGGATGATCCCTTCCGCGACCAGCAGGTGATTCTGGCCAGCAACGAGCTGAGCCACATCGCTGTATTTCAGTGGGCGGAAAAACACCTGGATGCCCACCAGATCGTGAGCCGCTGCAACGACCTGATGTCGATGTCGGCACTGGCGGTGGCGGGCGTGGGCATCGCCCTGCTGCCGGACGATCAGGCCAAGCCGGAACTGCAATCCCTGTTTGCACTGGATAGCCGTTTCCGCAGCGACATCTGGGTGTTGATGCATCCGGATCTGCGCGGCTGCGCGCGTCTGATGCTGTTCAAGGATTTCATCGTGACCCGGCTGCGGGAGGAACCCCTGTTTCAGGGCCTGGGCGCCCTCAGTCCTCCACCTTCCCCCGCAGCGACTTGATCGCGCCGCGCCGGGTCTTGCTGTCCACGCGTTTTTTCTGCGCGTTCTTGCTGGGCCTGGTGGCGCGACGCGCCTTCTGCACCACCATCGCGATCTTGATCAGTTCCCGCAGCCGCTCCAGCGCATCATCGCGGTTTTTTTCCTGGGTGCGGAACTGCTGCGCCTTGATGATGATCACGCCGTCCTTGCTGATGCGGCGATCCTGCAATTGCAGCAGCCGCGCCTTGTACACCTCCGGCAGCGATGACGCGTTGATATCGAAACGCAGATGAATCGCCGACGACACCTTGTTCACGTTCTGCCCGCCCGCGCCCTGGGCCCGGATGGCGGTGAGTTCGATTTCATCGTCGGGGATGGAAACACTGTGGGAGATGACCAGCATGCGGTGGATTTCCGTGAGGCGGACGCCGTACTATGATGCCACTGATCATGCCCACGTTTACACGGAAAAATCCGCATGGCACGCCCGCCCGGCCGCCCCGCCAGCTACAACCGCACTTACAGCCGCGATGATCTGCTGGATCTGGCCACCCGCGCCTTCGCCGAAAAAGGCTTTTCCGACGTCTCCATCCGCAAGCTGGCGGCCCAGGCCGGCGTGAGCGATTCCCTGTTCATCCATCATTTCGGCTCGAAACTGATGCTCTGGCGGGAAGCGGTGGACCGGATGATCGCACTGGAATTTCCCCAGCTGATCGCGCGCCTGAGCCGGCTCGACCACACCGCCAGTCCACTGGTGCTGCTGCGGGACAATTTTGCGGAAATCCTGCGTCTGGCCCAGCAACGTCCCGCCATTTTCCGGCTGCTGTTCAACGAGCTGGACAGCGGTGGCGAACGGGCCGATTACCTGAAAGAAAAATACCTGATTCCCTACGTGTCGATCTTCGACCACACCATTGCGCAGTGCCAGGCGCAGGGCCTGATCAAGCCGGTGTCCCACAGTTCGCTGCACGCATTGCTGCTGGGCGCGGTGAACATCCTGATCCGGCCCTGGATTCTGCGTCAGGGCAAGCCCGCCGACGCCCAGCAGGCCGCCATTTCCATTCCGGTGGAAGACCTGCTGGAAATGATGTTCAGCGGCGTCGTCAATCCGGGTGCGCCAGGCGCCGCTCAGAACTGCGAGCGGTAACTCAGCTCCAGCAGAAACGCCTCGGCACTGGATTCAAAAGCAGTGCCCGCATAAGGGTTGTAGATGAAGTTGTGGTAGTCGTCGGTGCTGTTGGCATTGGTGCTGGAATTCGCCGGCACGTCGGCACTGGCCACCAGATAACCCACGCCCACCGCCAGCAACTGGCCTTCCCCCATTTTGTATTCGAACCCTCCGGTGTACAGATCGGCATCGCCCAGCGGCAGCAGCACGTCCTGCTTGTCGTCGGGGATCGAACTCTTGCGCGGCTCGTAACCGAAGCGCAGCGCCAGACGCTGGTTGTACTGATATTCCGCGCCGAACGCCCAGTTCCACACGCTGGCATAATGGCGCGGAATGGTGAGTTCGGTGAGTTCGGAATATTCCGACACAATGGACGCCAGCTTGGTGAAATCCAGCGCCTGATCGAATTTCACGGTCAGTCCGTCCCAGGCGCCCCAATCGGTCCACTTGGCATCCATATTGAATTTCCACTGCTCCGTCACCTGCAGGCTGATGCCGGTGGCGAAATGGGCCGGGGTGATGACATTGATCACCGCGTCGCCCTGCTCCACGCCGCGTCCGTAGGGTGAGTCGGCCTGGCCGGTGGGCATCGGGATGAGCACGTTGAGGGCGCGGCCCATATCCGACTGGCTCAATCCGGTAAAAAAATTCACCCATTCGTCGCTATAGCCCAGGCGATAGGTGCCATCCAGATCGGCGGAGCTTTCGAACTGGTACACCGCACCCCAGGTAAACCAGCTCACCGGTTGCCACAGCACGCCCAGGTTGACGCCGGTCACCATGCCGGTTTCCGCATCGAACTCCAGGCTGGCAGCATCGGTGTAGGGGCCCAGCCGCGCGATTTCCTGGTCGATCCCGCACAGGTTCACCGGCGGTTCGGGATCACCGGGATTGGGGCACAGATTCTGGTCCTGCAACTGCTTCGTCAGCTGTTCTCCGAACGCCAGCGCGAAATTGGGCACGCGGATTCGGGTGCCGGCGGTGACACCCTGCCAGGAAAAATGGATCGCCGCGCCCACCGATAGCGTGTCGTTTATCTCGATGCCCACCGACGGTGAAAAATACGTGATCTTCGCCAGTGACAGGTACTGGCCCATGAAGCGGGCGGGATCATCCTCATCGCGAATATAACCGGCGGCCATCGGCGCATAAACAGCGGTGGCGAACGTGATGTTGGAATTGGGCGGCCGGTAGGAAGCGCCGCCCAGCGGCACCACCAGCATGGGCGCAGGCCATTCGTAGATGCCCTCCTGGTAAGGCAGGCGCAGACCGATGGTGGAGGTCTCGCTGGTCTGCCCCACCACGTCATCCTCGTACCCAAAGGCATCGATCATCTGCTGGGACTTGGCG
>JBMOPR010000801.1:0-730 GCA_049323075.1 Pseudomonadota bacterium | reverse complement strand
CCGAATTCCACGGTGAACGACATGGCCGCCGCCAGCACCTTGAGTTCGTACTGACGCCCCGCCAGCCGGGCCAGGCCCGCCGGATTGAAATGGATGGAATCGATGCCCGGAGGATCGGCGGTAACGGCGTTGCCCAGGGCCAGGGCCTTGGCATTGCCCATGGTGAGGTTTTCCACCAGCGCGGCGGTTGCGGGCGGCGCCAGCAGTCCGGCAACCAGCGCCATGCTCACCACACCGCTGGCACGGCGCCCCTTCGCGTACTGCTGGGCGTACTGCTGGCAATCCTGATGACGAACGTCAGCCATCACATCCCCCTGTACCGTTGCTTCAATGCAACTTTATTTATTGTTTTTGCTTGTTTTTAGTTGTTGGACCGGGAACACCGGCCAGACAGAACAATTGAGCACCTGCTCAGTCTAAACCAGGCGAATCATCCGGGGAAAGCAAAATGTGTAAAGCCTGTTTACTAAAATGATCTGCAGCAATGACGGTTGCCGTCAGGGACGGCGGACGCGAGGGGCGGGACAACAAAAGGGGTGATGCGATCACCCCTTGACGGGTCGGGAAGCGATCTCAGGCCGCAAAATACTGCGCCTGGTTCTGCAGGATGTGATCGGCAATGTAGCTGGCCAGCGTGTACACGGTGACCTGCGGATTGACGATGATCGACGTGGGGAACAGGCTGGCGTCGGTGATGAACAGGTTCTTCACATCGTGGGTTTCGCCGTGG
>JBMOPR010000800.1:0-5684 GCA_049323075.1 Pseudomonadota bacterium | reverse complement strand
GTCGCGGTGGATGACGCCTTTTTCGTGGGCGTGGCCCAGGGCTTCCAGAATCTGGATGCAGATGTCGGTGGCGGAGGCCAGAGGAATGAAGGTGTCGCTTTTCAGATGCGCCTTCAGCTCCATGCCGCGCACGAATTCCATCACGATGTAGGGCGATCCGTTCTCGCTGCCGAAATCGAAAATGGTGACGATGTTGGGGTGCAGGCAGCGGGCGGCGGCACGGGCTTCCTGCAGGAAGCGCTGCTCCAGATCGGGGCCGTGTTCGCCTTCGCGCAGGTGCGGGTGCAGTACCTTGATGGCGACGGTGCGCTCGATCTGGCTGTCGAAACCCTGGTAGACCACGCCCATGGCGCCACTGCCCAGTACCCCGTCGATGCGGTAGCGGGCGATGTTGGGCGGATGATACAGCAGGGTTTTATCCATCGTCATTCCACTTCAGTTCAGACCGATTCATCCAGCATTTTCACGGCGTTGCTCAGGCTGCGGTGCATGCGGTTGAACGAGCGCCCCAGCGATGCGATTTCATCATTGCCCTTCACTGCCAGTTCGTCCACGGTCAGGTTGCCCAGGCTGATCTCGTCGGCCTTGGCCGACATGGCGCGCACCGGCTTGATAACAATGAAGTGTAGTAGAAGGTTGAGGATGATGGCGATCAGCAGGAACACGCCCACCAGCGCCGACATGAAGGAAATGAAGGTGGACTGGGCTCGCGCCAGCGGCAGCGACATGGGCACCGATACGATCTGGGCACCGATGGTTTCATTCAGTTTCCAGCCGAAGCCATTGTTGCTGCCGTAGGTGTCGATCAGCGTCTGCGGCGCGTTGGACGGCTTGTCGTGGCAGGCCAGACATTCCGGGTTGGTGATGGTGATGGGGCGGCCCATGTACAGCTGGGGTCCGGTGGGCGTGATGCGTTCGCCGATGATTTCCTTTTCGCCCGGCTGGTTGCGGAAGTGGTACACCACGTCGGCTTCCCATTCGGTGGTGCGGTTGGCCGGGTTGGTGGGATTGAGGGTGGCTTCCTTGTAGCTGTATTCGCTGTGGCTTTCCTGCAGGCGGCGGATGTACTGGGTGGCGGCATACGCCGGCACGGTCTGCGGAATGAAGGCACGGCGCTGCTGCACGCTCAGCAGAGGTTTGATTTCGCTGACGGTGTAGCTACGCACGGCCACGGCGCTTTCCATCATCATGCGCGCCATTTCCAGCACTTCCTGCCGCGCGTTGTGCTGCAGGATCTGGTAACTGATCAGGCCGGAGCCCGCCAGGCCGATCAGGGTGATGATGCTGAGAACCAGGTTGAACTTGAAGCGTAATCCCATGGTGGCGTCCCGTGCGTTGCGGTGATGGCGGTTAACGTTGGCTCAAGAGTTTGTTGCAGGTTTCCCAGGCCGCGTAGGCGGAGGCGAAATGCTGCAGTGGAAAGTGGGTGGAATAGGCCTGCGTCACCGGCCAGGTGGGCCAGAAGCCCAGGCTCAGCTCCAGTTGCTGCCCGGTTTTCATGGCGCCGAGCAGGGCGCTGCGCTGGCGGCTGAAAGCCAGGTTGGTGCGGCGCTCGACATGTTCCAGGGCGAAGGGTGTGCCGCCATCGATGCGGACGCCGGTGCCGGTGTAGCTGAGGTCGATGTCGGACTGGGTGATGAAGGTGAATTCGGTGGGCGACAGTTGCAGCTGCACGTTGGTGCCGCCCTGGCCGTCCTCCATTTTCTGGACGGCGCTATGCAATACGCAGCGGGATTCGTTGCGGTCCAGGGTCCATTGGCCATGGATCGACAATGGCAGGCTGTCGAGGCTGACCTTGATGGTTTCAGGCGTGTTGGTTCCAGGCGAGATGGTATCGCGCGTGGATGCCGTAACGGGTGCGGTCACTTCCGGCGTAACCGGCGTGGCTTTGGGTGCCGCAAGGGCCACCGCCCCCACGGAACTGGCCGGACTGGTCTTCGCGGCTGCAACCGGCACGGGTTCAGACGGCTTGGGTGTGACGGGTTTGACTGGGGCAGGGGGCTGTTGTGTCGGCGTCGGGGTTAACGCCGCTGCTGCAGGGACGCCGGTGGTGGCGGCCGCGGATTTTACCGCCGGTTGCGGAGCGGGTTTGGCGACGGCTGCGTTCGGCGTGATCGGTGTGGCTTGCGCAGCGGGTTTGGGCGCTGGCTGCGGAGTGGGCGTCGGTTGCAGCGGCTTTGCCACCGGCGCAGGTTGTATAACCGGCGCAGGAGTGATCGGTTGGGGTGCGACTGTCTGCGGTGTGGACGGCGTGCCCGCTGCCGGTGGCGTTGCAGTTTGCGCAGGCGGTTTTTCCTGCAGCGGAGGCGCCACCTTGATGCCGGCCGGCGGCTGGTAGCGTCCGGCGGGCTTCTTGGCAGCGGGCGTGCTGCAGCCCGCCAGCAGCAGGCTGGCACACAACATAACGGGCAGTGTGGATCTGAACGCAACGTTCATCGGCGGAAATTCCCGGTTCAAGGACAGGCGGACAAGGTGATCCAAAACAGTATGGTCCATCGGCCGCCGGACATTATACAAGTCAAAATTCCACAAATCCTGCAAAAGGGGCTACAGCAGCCCCTCGCGCTTGATGTCGAAATACTGGTTCACCAGTTTGACCGGCATATGTTGCGGCGTGGTGTTCACGGTGATCAGGCCGCTGCGGTTGAACTGGCGGGTGATCTGGTTGCGCCGTTCCAGGTAGGCGCGGGTGGCGGCGTGACGCAGGGCCTGGTCGAAGCTGTCGACCTTTTCATTGAGCAGGGCGTGAATACCTTGCTCCTCCAGATTGGCCACCAGTACCAGATGCTTGCGCTGCAGCAGGCGCAGGGCCGGCACCAGATCGTCGGTGTTCTCGTCGCGGATGTTCGACAGCAGCACGATCAGCGACCGTTTGCTGTGCCGGGTCAGCAGGCTGCGCACGGCACCGGTGTAATCGCTGGCGCGGGTGGTGGCTTCCAGGTCGTAGGCGGCGTGCAGGATTTTCGAAATATTGGCCACGCCCTTCACCGGTTTCAGCCAGCGCTCCTGGCCGCCGAAACTCATCAGGCCCACGGCGTCGCCCTGTTTCAGCGCGGCATAACTCATCAGCAGCATCGCGTTCAGTGCATGATCCAGGTGGCTGAGCGCATCGTCCTGCGACCGCATGCGCCGGCCGCAGTCCACCAGAAATAAAATCTGCTGATCTTTCTCGTCCTGATATTCCTTGGAAATCAGTTTGCGCTGGCGGGCGCTGGCATTCCAGTCGATCTGGCGCAGGCTGTCGCCCTGGCGGAATTCCCGCAGCTGCTGGAACTCCATGCCCTCACCACGGCGCTGCTGCTGGCGGATACCCAGTTGCGCCGACTGCTGCTCCATCGCCAGCATGGCGTATTGGGCGACGGCGGCGAAATTGGGGAACACCCGTGCTTCGGTGGGTGCACCTGCCAGCAGGCGGCGCTGCCAGAAGCCCATGGGGGAATCCAGCAGCAGGTCCACCGGGCCGAAGCGGTGATTGCCGCGTTTGTTGATCTTCACCTTGTACTGGAATTCCACGCCGTTGCCCGGTTGCAGTCGCGCGGACTGGTGCGGCTGGTCGGCTTCGCCGTCTGGCGGGAAGTGGTCGAACATCTGCAGCGGCACCGCGCGTTTGAAGCGATGACGGATGCGCACGGTGACCGGCGACCACACGCCGAGGGCCAGGTTGTCGTTGTGCTGGCGGCTGACTTCGATCAGGCCGCTGACCTTGCGCACGCCCAGTGCATCCAGCACCAGCAGGAACAGCAAGCCGGCGGTGGCGATCTGCCACAGCTGGATCAGTTGCTCCTGCAGTTCCGGTTTCGCCAGGTCCTTCGGCAGCCAGTTATTCAGTGCCGGCAGTAATCCGATCAGCATCCACAGGGTGGCCAGCCAGAAGGCGCGGCGGGTGGGCCTCATACGCGGGGGGCTTCCACTTCCTGCAGCATTTGCGTCAGCGCCTGATCGGTTTTCAGGCCTTCGATTTCCATTTCTGCCGTCAGGGCAACGCGGTGCCGCATTACCGGCAGCACCATCTGTTTCACGTCGTCGGGCGTGACGAAATCGCGCTGTTTCAGCAGTGCCTGCGCGCGGGCGGCACGGATCAGCGCGATGCTGGCGCGGGGGCCGGCACCGTGCGAGAAGCTGTGCCAGGTGCGCGAGGTACGCACGATCCGCACGGCGTAGTCGAACACGGCGCCGTCCACCCGGATGTTGGCGGTGATGCCCTGCAGCACAGGAATGTCGGCGGCCTTCACCACGGTTTCAATGGCATCGACGCTCAGCGTGTCCTGCACGCGGCCGGTGGTGACTTGCCGCACCAGCGCCTGCTCTTCCACTTCGGCGGGATAGTCGATCTGCACTTTCAGCATGAAGCGGTCCAGCTCCGCTTCCGGCAGTGGGTAGGTACCTTCCTGTTCGATGGGGTTTTGTGTCGCCAGTACCATGAACGGCGTCAGCGCGGGAAACGCCTTGCCTTCGATGGTGATCTGCTTTTCCTGCATCACTTCCAGCAGTGCGGCCTGCGTTTTCGCGGGGGCGCGGTTGATTTCGTCCGCCAGCAGCAGGTGGGTGAAGGCGGGGCCCTTGCGGATCTTGAACTGCTCCGTCTTCATGTCATACAGCGCGTGGCCGGTGACGTCCGACGGCATCAGGTCCGGCGTGAACTGGATGCGGCCGAACTGGCCCTCGAAACATTTCGCCAGCGCTTTCACCAGCAGGGTTTTGCCCAGGCCGGGCACGCCTTCCACCAGCACGTGGCCGGAGGCGAGCAGAGCAATCAGCACCTGGTCGATCACGGCCTGCTGGCCCACCACCACACGGCCGATCTGCTCGCGCATGCGGTGCACGCGGGCGATGGCGTCGCCCAATGTCATTGTCGGCGCGGCTTCTGTCATAACGCATTCCTTATGGTTTGTAAGTCTGAAATCAGTTCGACCCATTGCAGTTCCTTGACCGGAACGGGGCAGGTCATGGCGGTGCGGACTTTGTCGGCGTTGTGCTGGCTGATCTCTGCCAGTTTCTGCAATGCGTTGCCGTGCTGGTCCGGTGAATGGTTCTGCACGCCATGCTGCTGGCTCAGGCGCAGCCAGATGTCGTCGCGCACGGCTTTCAGCAGCGGTTCCATCTGTTTTTGTTGCCAGCTGAAGCGGGCCTCGGCGTCGAGATGTTCGCGCAGCTGGCGGCGGTCTGCGGTGGGATCGGGAATCAGCGGACCGAAGCGCACCCAGCGGCGCCAGCCCCAGACCAGCAGCATCGCGTTCAGGCCCAACATCCAGTATTTGGCGTTGCGCCAGAGCAGGGTGAGCAGATCGTCGCTGTCGTTGCTGACCACCAGCCAGACGTTGGGGCTGCCGCCCACCAGATACCAGAGCAGGAAGGCATGATCGTAATCGCCGATGGCGTCGTTCATCCAGATGTCGGTGTCCACCATGACGGTCAGCATGCCTTTGCCGACTTCATATTGCAGCAGACCGTTGGGCCAGTGGTCGGCGTTGCCGGTGGCTTTGCCGCTGGCGTCGTCCAGCGTGTACTGGTAACCGAAGTCGATGGTCAGGGGAGTGTCCGATCCGTCCCAGGCCACCTTGAACGGGTCATTGAAACGGAAGATGGAGCAGGCCTTGGCGTCGTCGGCTGCCGTACTGGCTGCGGTGTCCGCTGCGCTGGTGTCAGTCGCTTTTGCGGCGGCGGAATCCTCGGCGGTGGCCGTG
>JBMOPR010000799.1:0-5739 GCA_049323075.1 Pseudomonadota bacterium | reverse complement strand
AATGCTGCGCGGTTTCGATCTGGTGTTCAGTATCGGTACGACCAGTGTGTTTCCCTATATTGCGCAGCCGGTGTTCGAGGCGCGGCGCTGGGGCGGCAAGGCGATCGAGATCAATCCGGGCACCACGGAAGTGACTCCGTTCGTGCACTACAAATTGCCGTTGCGGGCAGTGGATGCCATGAGCCGGATCTGGCAGGCCCTGGGCTATGAATTGCCGAAATGAATGGCCAGCTTACGCGGCAAATGCTTTTTCGGTTTGCACCAGTTGTTGATAGCTGGTGATGAAGTGGCGGGCGCTCAGATTGCTGTCGCGGCAAAAGTGTTGATGCCAGCACCAGGCCAGACCTTCGACGTTGTCCGCATCAGCGGGAATAGCGGCCTGACGATGGGCATACACGCCCCAGGCAATGGCAGTGGCATACGACAGATTGGTGGCCAGTTCCCAGTGCGGCTGCGCCAGGAACTCCCGTTGTGACGCCAGGCCCCGCACCTTGCTGGCCAGATCGGCGTTGAAGGCGAGGTAGCGATCCCACACGGTCTGGTGCAGTTCGGCGTCCAGCTGGTAGATGCCAAAACCCAGTTCCGACTGCAGCTGTAAACCCAGGCCTGATGCCTGCGCCGCTGTTCCAATCAGAAGATTTTCGAGGGAAGGAGACCATTGATCCAGTTTGATCAGGGTGGGACGTACGATCATTTGCCTGAAATCGGCCGGGTTGATGCCCATTGAGCGCTCACTTGGCGATTGCTGCCTACAACAATTATCCACAACAATGTTTATCTACTGCACTTTTCATACTTCGACTGGAAAACACACAATATGCGATCTGTAACACATTCGCTTAAGTGCGCTTCCCTATGCAGAATCTTAGTTCAGATCGGTAACTTGTTCGCGTGCCTGGAAAAAACATTTTGATCTAATGGGAGTACCCGATAGATAAACGAATTTTAAAACTCACTTTTTACCGATCAACAGGTAGGATTCTGCCGCTTCGAGGGCAGTTGGGTCGCCGCTCAATATCACAATGTCGCCCTTCAATAATGATTCGTCGTCAGCAGGATTCTGCACGATGCTGTCGCCCCGGCGGATGGTGTGAACGCGCACCTGCAGGCGATCCAGCGCCAGATCCCGCAGCGGGCGATTCGCGGCAAACGCCGTGTCTGGCAAATACACGGGTTTGAGGCGGACTTCGCCGCGTGAAAGGCCATACGTGCTGTTCTGTCCGAGAATAAAGCCGTGCAGCAGCTTGTAACGTTCGCGCCGAACCTGCTCGATGGCCGCAAACACTTTTTCCCCGGACAATCCCAGCGCGGCCATCACGTGGCTGACCAGCATCAGACTGGCTTCCAGTGTTTCCGGAATCACCTCGGTGGCGCCGGCCTGCTGCAGTTCCAGCAGATGGGCGTCGTCCCGGGTGCGGACCAGAATCGGCAGGTGTGCCCGTTCTTCGCGGATCTGCGTGAGCATTGCCCGGGCCGCCTGGTAGTCGTCGAAACTGATGATGAGCAGGCTGGCGTGCTGCAGCCCCAGATGTTTGAGTACGTTGAGTTTGCGCGCGCTGCCGAAATGTACGGGTTCGCCGGCGGCGCGGGCACGTTCCACCCGCACGGGATCATCGTCCACTGCGATGAAGGGAATGTTTTCCTGCTGCAGGAAACGGCCGATGGTCTGGCCGACGCGCCCGTAGCCGCAAATGATCACGTGGTTTTCCAGATGATGGCTGAGGTGGGTATGCATCACATCCGGGACGTCGTTGTCCTTGTGCTCGCGCCACCGCAGCAGCCGGCGGGCAATTTTTTCACTGTTGGCGACCAGAAAGGGGGTAGCTGCCATGCTCAGTACGATGATGGACAGAAAGAACGATGCAATGTCGTTGGGAATCAGTTTGTCTTTCTGCGCGAGCGCCAGTAATGCAAAACCGAATTCGCCCCCCTGGCTGAGGATCAGGCCCGTGCGCACCGAGGCGACGGCGTCGTAGCGAAACGCCAGGCACAGCAGCGCGATCAGCGCGGATTTGAAGCACAGCAGGCAGAAGGTGAAGAACAGGATGCGTGGCCAGTAGGTGGTGATCAGCTCGACATCGATGATCAGGCCGATGCTGACGAAAAAAATGCCCAGCAGCACATCGCGGAAGGGACGGATTTCCAGCTCGATCTGGTGGCGGAAATGGCTTTCTCCCAGCATCATGCCCGCCATGAAGGCACCCAGGGCCATGGCCAGCCCCAGCCAGTGCGCAACGGAGGCTGACAGCAGTGCCACCACCAGTACCGCCAGTACGAAAATTTCCTCGGATCGGGTTTTGCTGATTTCGGTGAACAGCGGCGGCAGTACCCACTTGCCGATGGCCACCACCGCCAGAAAATACAGCAGGGCCTTGAGGCCGGTGATACCCAGCGCGGTCCACAGCTGATCGGAACCGCCCTGCGTCGTCGTGGACATGAGTGCCAGCATGATGATGGCGGCGATGTCCTGGAACAGCAGGATGCCGATGGCGATCTGGCCGTGGGCGGTGGTGATTTCGTTGCGATGGCTGAGTTCCTTGCTGACAATGGCGGTGGACGACAGCGCAATCGCCGACGCTCCCACCAGGATGGCTGCCAGCGACAGCTCGTTGTACAGGTAGTTGGCGAACGCAAACACGCCCAGGCAGATCAGCACCTGCAGTACACCCATGCCGAACACGATGCGCCGCAGCGCGATCATGTGTGCCAGCGAGAATTCCAGCCCCAGTGTGAACAGCAGAAATGCGACGCCGAATTCAGCGATCATCTGGAATGGCGCCGGGTCCTGCACCAGCTTCAAGCCCATGGGGCCCAGTAGTACCCCCACCAGCAGGTAGCAGATCAGGGTAGGTACGTGCAGGCGCGTAAAAATGGCGGACGCCAGCACCGACGCCGTGAAGATGATCAGCAGTTCATTGAGTATGGTGTGTTCCATGGTGGGGTCCGGATGTCATTGATTGGTGAGCCGACTCAGGAACAAACCCACATACTTCCACACATGCTCGCGAATTTTTTCCAGCAGGCCGCGCTGCTTCCAGCGTTCATGCGTATATTCCACAGATTGCGTGAAATCATTTACCAGCATGGCTTCCACCTGGCTGGCGAACTCGTGATCGATGACTTCGAGGTTGGCTTCCAGATTCCAGCGCAGGTTCCAGCGGTCGAAATTGCAAGAGCCGAGACTGCACCAGTCATCTACCAGCGCCAGTTTCATGTGCAGGAAGCGGGGCTGGTATTCGTAAACGCGCACGCCGTCCTTCAGCAACATTTTGTACCAGGAACGGCCGGCGAAGCGCACGCCGGGATGATCCGTGTGTGGCCCAGGCAGCAGCAGGCGCACGTCAATGCCGTTGCGCGCTGCCTTGCGCAGCAGGTTCACCAGCTTGCGGGCGGGAAAAAAATACGCGGTACTGATCCAGATGCAACTTTCGGCTTTCTTCATCTCGCTCAGCAGCGCGCCCATGATGGGTTTGTTGCCCATCCCGCGGGTGGCGTTGACGCGGGCCTGGGAAATTGACCGGTTCATGTGATGTGCGTTGTAGACCGGCTGGCGCCAGTGCAGGATGCGCTCCCGCAGGTGCTCGGTGTGCACGGCGTCGTGGTTGGCCCAGGTGCGTTCGAACAGGATCTGGCAGTCATTCACCACTGGCCCACGGATTTCCACCATCAGTTCGCGCCAGGCACGCCGGCCGGAAACTTGCGGTGAAAACGCGTCGGTAATGCCGGCACCGCCAACGAACGCCAGCTGCTGGTCGACGGTGATGATCTTGCGATGGTCCCGCGACAGGTTGCGGACCATCTTGTGACGCTCCACCCGGTTGAAAAAGCGCAGGTCGATATTGCGCTGCCGCAACAGCAGTACGTCCTGCTGATCCAGGTGGTACGAGCCGAAGTGATCCAGCAGCAGGCGAACGCGTACACCGCGTTCGACGGCCGCGCTAAGGGTGGAAATGAAACGGTTGGCGATTTGCCCGGATTCGAACAGGTACATTTCGATGTCGATGCTGTGACGGGCCTGCGCACAGGCATCGAGAATGCGGGGGAAAAACTGGTCGCCATCCACCAGCAGCTCGATGGTGTTGCCGATGCGCCAGGGCAGCGTGCAGATGAAATTTTCCACGACATGGTCGGACATGAGCGACGCTGGAATCCCTGCTGGATCGGCGATGGACACACGATTGTTTGCACTCTGATGATGCACTGTAAAAGAAAGCACCGGGGCGGGGCAAGCCGGTGCCGTCAATCGTTCAGTGGTGGTGGCCGCCTGGCATGGGAATCTGGCTGACCAGCGTCCAGATGCCGAAGGCGATCAGCAGCAGAGCGGCGAAGGTGCGGGTGGTCTGCGAGCGGGCGATGTCGTTCAGCAGGTGGGAGAACACGCCCACGCCCAGCATGGCGGGCAGGGTGCCCAGACCGAAATACAGCATCAGCAGTGCGCCCGACATCGCATCGCCCGCACCCACCGACCAGGCCAGCGCGCTGTAGACGAGGCCGCAGGGCAACCAGCCCCACAGCATGCCCAGCAGCAATGCCTTGAACGGATTGTTCACGGGAATGAAATGGCGGGTGAGCGGCGCCAGTTTTTTCCAGACCCGGGTGCCGGCCCGTTCCAGGTGGTTCAACACTTTCCACCAGCCGCTCAGGTACAGGCCCAGCAGGATCATCATGACAGCGGCGAAAATCCGCAGCGCCGACGGCCCGTGCCCGCCCAGCAGATCGCGGAACTGGCTGCCCAGCACGCCTGCAATGGCGCCGGCAATGCTGTAGCTGGCAATGCGGCCCAGATTATAGGTGAGGGGGTAGCCGAGCTGTCGGCCCAGGCTGTGCTGCGCGGGTGTCACCGCTGTGGTCAGCGCACTGCTGATGCCACCGCACATGCCGATGCAGTGCAGGCTGCCCATGAAACCGATTGCGAATGCGGCGATGAAATCGAAAGACGGGTCCATGCTTCAGCCCTGAGGTGGTTCCTGCGGGCCGGTCGGGTTTGGCTTTTTCGGGCGGGCGATGTCCTCGTCGAACAGGATGCGGTTGGCTTCGCGATCCAGATCCTCGAACTGGTCGTGCTTCACGGCCCAGAAAAACGCCCACACCGCTGCCACGAGCAGTACCAGGGCCAGAGGAATCAGAAAGTAGATCACATCCACGATGCGTGTTACCTGTCAGTGGTGGTGCGTTGGCCGTGGCGGTTGATGCGCAGCGCATTCATCACCACGATCAGGGAGCTGGCGGACATGCCCAGCGCCGACAGCCAGGGCGGAATCAGCCCGGCCGACGCCACCGGCAGCGCAATCAGATTGTAGCCGATGGCCCAGGCCAGGTTCTGCTGGATGATGCGATAGGTCTGGCTGACGATGGTGAGCACCTGCAGCAGCGGCGACAGGCTCTGGCCCAGCAATACGCCGTCGGCGGCCACCTTGGCCAGATCGGTGCCGTCGGACATGGCGATGGACACGTTGGCCCCTGCCAGCACTGGTGCGTCATTGAGGCCGTCCCCCAGCATCAGTACCTGGGCGCCGCCGGCCTGCAGCTGTTTCAGGTAATCCAGTTTGGCCTGCGGCGAGGCATTGTCGCGCACGTCGGCAATGCCCAGTTGCCGGCCGATCTCGCGGGCGTGGCCGCTGCCATCGCCGCTCAGGATATGGCAGCGCTTGCCGGTCTGCTGCAGTTGCTGCACCAGCGTGGCGGCGTCTTCCCGCAGGCGGTCTTCCACCCGGAACCAGGCGAGCGCTTTTTCGGCTG
>JBMOPR010000798.1:0-5754 GCA_049323075.1 Pseudomonadota bacterium | reverse complement strand
GAACTGCATCCGCGCACCGCTGAACTGGTCGAAGCCGTGGCGAAAAAAGTGGAAGCCAGCGGGATGGATGCCTGGTTTGAACTGGATGCGGCAGAAGTGTTGGGTGCCGAAGCTGCCCAGTATGAAAAAGTCACCGACACGCTGGACGTGTGGTTCGATTCCGGCGTGACCCATTTTTCCGTGCTGGATCAGCGTGAAGGATTGCGCGCGCCGGCGGATCTGTATCTGGAAGGTTCCGACCAGCACCGTGGCTGGTTCCAGTCGTCGCTGAAAACTAGTCTGGCGATTCGAGGTGAGGCGCCCTACAAAACGGTGCTGACGCATGGCTTCACCGTGGATGCGCAGGGCAAGAAGATGTCCAAATCCCTGGGCAATACGGTGTCACCGCAGGCTGTGGTGAAAAATCTGGGCGCCGATATCATCCGCCTGTGGGTGAGTGCGACAGATTATCGCGGCGAAATGTCGGTGTCGGATGAGATTCTCAAACGCACCGCCGACTCCTATCGCCGGATTCGCAATACTGCCCGCTTCCTGCTGTCCAACCTGAACGGGTTTGATCCGGCACAGCATCGGGTGGCACCGGAACAGATGGTGGCACTGGACCGCTGGGCGGTGCATCGTGCAGCGAAGTTGCAAAAGGAAATCGTGGCCTGTTACGACAAGTATCAGTTCCATTTGATCTATCAGAAACTGCATAACTTCTGCATCGTGGATCTGGGCGGGTTTTATCTGGATGTGATCAAGGATCGCCAGTACACCTGCAAGGAAAACAGTGTGGCGCGGCGTTCCGCGCAGACGGCGCTTTATCACATCGCCGAGGCACTGGTGCGCTGGGTGGCGCCAATCATGAGTTTCACGGCCGACGAATTGTGGCAGTTCCTGCCGGGGCAGCGCAGTGCGTCCGTGCATCTGGAAACCTGGTACACAGGCCTGTTTGAGTTGCCGGCGGGCGAGAAGCTCAACAGTGATTTCTGGCAAACCGTGCAGGACGTGAAAACCGCCGTGAACAAACAGCTGGAGGACGCGCGTGCGCAAGGCGTGGTCGGTGGCAGCCTGGAAGCGGAAGTGGACCTGTATTGCAGCGCTGATCTGAAGTCGGATCTGGATCGTCTGGGCGATGAACTGCGGTTTGCGCTGATGACATCGGCGGCGCGCGTGCATGAATGGAATGAAGGCGGTGATATCACTGAAGTGGATGGCTTGCGGGTGGAAGTGAAGGCCAGCGCCGATACCAAGTGCGTGCGTTGCTGGCATCATCGCGCCGATGTGGGTGCCAATGCGGCGCATCCGGAAATCTGTTTGCGTTGTGTCGACAACGTGGAAGGCGACGGCGAAGCCAGGGAATTCTGCTAAATGGCCACCAGCAAAGGTACTCCGATGAATGAAGCCGTCAAGAACGGTGCGGACAACGCGCAGGGCGGCGCAACCGGCATGCTGAAGTGGTTGTGGCTGTCGCTGGCGGTGGTCGTGCTGGACCAGATTAGCAAGTGGGTGATTGTGTTTCTGCTGGAACATGGCGAAGTGGTTCCGGTTATTCCCACGTTCAATCTGACCCATGTTTACAATCCCGGCGCGGCCTGGAGTTTTCTGGCCAATGCCGGTGGCTGGCAGCGCTGGTTTTTCACTGCCGTGGCGGCGGTGGTGAGCGTTCTGCTGGTGGGATGGCTGCGCAAGATTCCCCGCACCGACTGGTGGGTGGCGATGGCGGTGGCGCTGATTCTGGGCGGCGCGCTGGGCAATCTGATCGACCGCGTGCTCCTTGGCCATGTCATCGATTTTCTGGATTTCTACTGGCCGCCCGCCGATAGCTGGAGTGCCAGTCATTTTCCCGCCTTCAATGTCGCCGATTGCGGCATCACGGTGGGCGCGGCCATGCTGATCATCGACATGATCCGCAACCCCGGCAAATAGGCGATTTTGGTAAATGGCATAGTGGTTGTTGAGTGCAGTCCAAGATGAACAGTGAAAACCGGATCGGACAGGGCAAGCGTGTGACCCTGCATTTCTCAGTCCTGCTGCTGGATGGTGCCGTGGTGGACACAACCCGCGAGCGCGCGCCCGCTACCTTCACTGTGGGCGATGGCAATCTGCTGCCGGGCTTCGAGCAGGCCCTGTTCGGGTTGAAGACGGGCGACAAGCGTTCCATCGTGCTGGAGGCGGCCAATGCGTTCGGGCCGCGCAATGACGACAATATCCAGATCATGCGGCGTGGCCTGTTCGCCCGCGACATGCACCTTGCACCGGGCGTTGTGGTGTCATTCGCGGACAAAAGCAAGGCGGAGCTGCCGGGCGTGATCGTGGCGGTAGACGCTGACACGGTCACCGTGGATTTCAATCATCCGCTGGCGGGCAAGGATCTGACGTTTCAGGTGGAAATCATCAACGTGGTGGATGCGGATTCGCAGACTGTGCAACTGCACAGCTGACGGAGTCGCAACCAGCCGACATTTTCAGACGCAACAACTTCAAGATGAAGTGAGTGAGGCAGACATGGAAATCAAGATGGCAAATCCGCGGGGATTTTGTGCCGGCGTCGATCGCGCGATTGCGATTGTAAACCGGGCGCTGGAAGTGTTTGGCGCGCCTATTTATGTTCGGCATGAAGTGGTGCACAACAAGTTCGTGGTGGACGATCTGCGTGATCGCGGCGCAGTGTTCGTGGATGAACTGGACGAAGTGCCCGACGACGCCATTGTGATTTTCAGTGCTCACGGCGTGTCGAAGCAGGTGCAGAACGAGGCGGCCAGCCGGGGCCTTAAAGTGTTCGATGCCACCTGTCCGCTGGTGACCAAGGTACACATGGAAGTGATGAGTTACTCCCGCGATGGCATGGAGTGCGTGCTGATTGGCCATGAGGGCCATCCGGAAGTGGAAGGCACCATGGGTCAGTACGACAAATCGTTCGGCGGTGACATCTATCTGGTGGAGACGTTGGCCGACGTGCCGAAACTGCCGGTGCGGAATCCTGCGAAACTGGCGTATGTGACCCAGACCACCCTGTCGGTGGATGATACGGCCGCCATCATTGACGCGCTGCGGGTGCAATTCCCTCAGATCAAGGGCCCGCGCAAGGACGATATCTGCTATGCCACCCAGAACCGGCAGGACGCGGTGAAAACCCTGGCCCTGGAAACCGATGTGGTGTTCGTGGTGGGGTCGCCCAACAGTTCCAATTCCAACCGGTTACGGGAACTGGCAGAACGCTGCGGTGCCCGCGCCTATCTGGTGGACAGCCCCGATCAGCTGGAGAAGGCCTGGCTGGATGGCGTCAGGGTGATCGGCTTGACCGCAGGCGCCAGCGCACCGGAGGAACTGGTGTCGCAGGTGGTGAACCGCCTGAAGGAGTGGGGCGGGGCGGTGCCAGAGGAACTGAAAGGGCGGGAGGAGAACATCGTGTTCTCCATGCCGCGTGAGTTGCGTTGAGCTGCTATTTGCTCCAGGTATTTTCAGTCGCGCTGAAAGTGCCGCCGTTGTCTGCGTCCCAGCGGCGGGCGCCAGTGTTGTCCAGTTCCAGCATGCCATCACCAACCTGGCCATTGATGGGGGTCGCCCGCAGCGTAAACGTGGTGGCGGTGGCAGCCTGAATGGTGAGGTTGTAGAACTTGGTTCCGCCATCGATCGGTGACTGTGTCGGATAGATGGTGGGGGCTCCTGTGTTGCCCCCAGTGGTTCCCGCACCCAGGTAAGTGTTGTTGGCGGTGAAGTGGCGCTCCATCGCCTGCGCCAGCCCTTCCATGGCACCTTTGGCGTCACCGCGGCGTGCTTTTTTGACTGAGTTCTGGTAGCTCGGATAGGCGAACACTGCAATGATCGAAATTATCGCTACCACGATCATCAGTTCCATCAGCGTAAAGCCCTTGGCCCGATTGATTGTACTCTTCATTTTTTGTCCTCACTCCGAATACCAGTAGGTTTTGATCAGCGCACGGTTTCCAGAGATTGCCTGACATTCGGTTCCCACACAGAGTACGTCCTGGGTTCCTGCGTCGTCCGAAATTCTCAGTCGTACCGGATCAGGTGGCAGACCGATGGTCTTCAGTGTCTCTGACCTGTCATCTTTGGAGAGGCCTTCAACATCATCCGAGTTGTCTGTCGGTGTTGCATCCAGCGAGCTGACCCTATACAGCCGCGAAGTACCATTTGTCGGGTTGCATCCATTGGTGTTAGCGGTAGGAGCGTAGGTGGTAAAAAACACTTCGCCAGAAATGGACAGCGGTGTTGACAGTACTTTTTCACCGTCATCTTCCAGTGTGATATACCAACCGGAAGCTGCAGCCAGCTCCGCCAAAGCGGATGCCTGCTGGCTGGTGCTGCCTTCGCCAATCAGGTTGCTGGTAGCATTGTAAAGATTGGCCTCTGTCAGTTTGACATAGTCAGGGTCATTTCCAGAATCGGTGCCATCTTCCGGTGCCGATGTGACAGCAGTCTGTTTGAACATGTAGATGCGGTCTGTGGTCAGTTCGGATAACGGGTGAGCGTGGAAGCCGCTGCCGATTACAATGGCCAGCTTGCGGCGGTTGTTCTCGATGACCACGGATACATCTGCTTCATGATAGAAGCGCCGTGCGCTGTCCTCGGTCGTTCCGGAAATATCAGCTATTACGCCGCCGGTCACCAATTGTGAGGCCGAGTTGCCATTGGTGATGTCGAAACGCCACAGCTGACCGCCAACGTCACCGACATACATCTGGTCAGCCAGACCGTCATTGTTTGTATCGAGGACACGTACCGTGGCAGGAATGCTGTAGATCATCTCCGATTTTGTGAGGTTGTGCGAAGCGGTGGGCCCAACACTCCACACCTTGGCTCCGGTTGTAGCATTTACGATGAAGATCGCGCGGCCAACATCATCGGCAGTGATGATGTCAACATTGTCCTGGTCGGGATCATAGCCGCCACCAAAGATCAGAACGTCAGTCACTGTGCCACTGATATTGATTTTGGTCTTGATCGGTTTAGACCAGGTTTGTCCCAGCTCGGTAAAGTCGCCGCTTCCGCCCACAATGGTCCATTGCAGTTTTGGAGCGGAGCGGTTGGTTGCGTCTAGCGCATAATAGTTCCTGCCGCCGCGACGCATGCCTGCGAATACGAAAACTTTGTCACCATCGGCAGCCTCGATCTGCAGATCCTTGTCAATATCATAACTCCAGGAGTTTACCGGGCCATCCATGCCATAAGGATGATCGTTGGCGGAACTGTTGGCGTACAGGATGTTCAGTTTCGGCAGCAGCGCTTCAGGGATGAAGGCAAACTGCTCGACACCGGTTTCCGCGTTGATTGCATGCAAAAAGCCTTCATTGTCGCCGTAGAAGATGGTGATATCCGGATCTTCATCGGTGCCGCCATAGGTTACCAGGTGTGGTACAGAATGTAGCGGGTCGGCAAGCCGCTTGCGCTCGGTGCTGGTGGCGGGATCCAGTCCGCGAGCCCAGTTGATCAGGTTGGTACGGTAGGTGTCGGACTCCGCCGAAATACCCAGCATGGCTTTGGTGATGGCGGTGTTGGTCGAAGTCAGCACGTTAGCTGCCGCCGACAGGGTAGTGGAACTCGAGCCACTGTAGTAGGTATATACATTGCGTGATGCGCTGGCTGGCAGATTGGAGGCTGCACCACCCAGAGTCACGTCATTGCCGTCGGCTGTCGCCGACCAGAAGCTCTTGGCTGTGTAGGTACCGGTGTCTGTATCTTCCGATGTATCATTGAAGAAGCCGGTCTCCTCATTGATCGCCTTCACGCCGGTTGAATCCAGGATTT
>JBMOPR010000797.1:0-5763 GCA_049323075.1 Pseudomonadota bacterium | reverse complement strand
TAGCGGAGCGACTCTCGTCTTCGAAATACCAGACGGGCGGGCGGAACTCGCCATCGGCGATGGCGGCGGTGGTCAGCGTGTAATTGCTCGCGGCCCACGCGAACGGCATCGGCGACAGCAAGCCGGCGATCAGTGCCAGCCAAATCAAAACACCGGTTCGTCGCAACATGGAGGGACTCGGAAACCAAAATGATACGGGCACGGAAAAGTGCACTAAAACCCTTGCTTTAACGCTAGTCAACACTACCCGGTCTGGCAAGCGCATTTCAGCCCGGCTGCGTCGCGGGCAAATTCACCAACTTCGTCTCATCCCGTTGTTTTGGCAACACAAAACAGGCAAGCACCGGAAGCAGCCAGATAGCCCCCACCATATTCCACAGAAACATGAACGTCAGCAGCAGGCCCATGTCCGACTGAAACTTGATGCCCGAGAATATCCAGAAGCCCACGCTCAGGCTAAGGGTCAGGCAGGTGAAAATCACCGAACGACCGGTGGTGCGCAGGGTTTCGCGGTAGGCACTGCGCAAATCCATTCCCGCCGCCAGAAACCGTATCAGCTTGGCGTACAGATAGATGCCATAATCCACACCGATCCCCACGCCCAGTGCGATCACCGGCAAGGTAGCCACCTTGACCCCGATGCCGAGCCACGCCATCAGCGCCTCGCACAGAATCGACGTCAGTACTAGCGGCAGCATGATACACACGACCGACTGCCAGCTGCGGAACGACAGCAGCACCATCACACCCACCACGCCGTACACCAGCCACAGAATGCGCAGCTGCGCCTCGGCGATGGTCTGGTTGGTGGCCGCCTCCACACCCGCGCTGCCCGATGCCAGCACGAAGCGCGCGATGTCGCTGTCATTTTCCCGCGCAAAGGCCGCTACCGCCTGCACTGCGCGCTCCAGCGTCGCTGCCCGGTGATCATCGAGAAATACAAATACCGGCACCAGAGTACAGGCCACATTGGTAAAACCTGCCGGCAGATAAATCATGCTGCCATTGAGAATCGCCGGCACCTGCGGCAGCGACGACCATTTCATATTGCCTTCGTTGAAACCGGTCACCACATGCTTGGCCACCGTCACCAGCGACGCCGTGGAATCCACCCCCGCCACATTTTCCATATGCCCCATGAACCGGTCGATGCGGCTCAGCACCGGGTAGCCGGAACACTGCATGGGCGCGGTTTCCACCATCACCACCAGCACATCGGCACTGACAGAATAATTCGCGGTGATAAAGGCGTTGTCGCGGTTGTAGCGCGAATCCGGATGCAATTCCGGCGCGCCGGCATCCAGATCGCCGATCTGCAGATCCTGACGGAAATGCCAGCCCACCAACGCCAGCACCAGTGCCAGCAGCAGCGACACCGTGGCCGCCGGCCGCAACGTGAGGCCGGCAATCCATTGCCACACGGGATTCACCCGCTGCGTTTTGTGCTGGCGATGCTGCACCGCTGCCGGACTGACGCCGATATAGGACATCACCACCGTCGCAAACACCAGCTTGGTGAAAATGATCACCGCCACCCCCACGCTGGCGGTAATGGCCAACTCACGGATCACACCTATATCGACAAACCACAGGGTGACAAACCCGATGGCGTCACTGATCAGCGCCAGCAAGCCGGCCACAAACAGCGTGCGGAAACTGCTGCGCGCCGCTGTCATGTCCGAATCGCCCTGCGCCACCCGCGCCATCATTTCATTGGTGTACTGCACGCCGTGACTGACGGAAATGGCGAACACCAGAAACGGCACCAGCATGGAATAGGGATCGATGCCGAATTGGATCGGCTCCAGGGTAGGATACTGCTCGATCAGCGCGCGCCAGAATTCACCCTGGCGAAATTCACCCATGGCCTTGCGCATCAGCGTGACGATGCCGAGCTGCCATACCACTGCCATCACCGCTCCGACGATGATCACCGCCGCGCTGCGCACGCAACGGCTGTCCAGCACCAGCAGATGAAAAGTGATGAGCAGCATGGCCACGAAAAATACCAGCACACCCTTCACCGCCTCGATCAGATCGCCGATCTTCTTGGCGAATCCGATCACGTGTATTTTCACCGCATCGGATTCAAAGCGGTCACGAATGCCGGTTTCGATCTGCTCCGACAGCAGCTTGTAATCGATTTTTTTATCGTCCTCAAGACTGTCCTCGTCGAACTCGATCAGGGGCAGATAGATGATGGCGGAGCGCAGGTCGTCGGCCACCAGCACGCCCAGATGATCGGACTTCAGCACGTTCTGGCGCACCTGCTCCAGCGCCGCCGGCGAGCCGTCGTATTCCGGTGGAATCACTTCACCGCCGCGAATGCCGTCCACATCCACTTCCGACCAGCGCACGTTGGCGGTCCAGAGGGATTTCATCCGCCCCTTGTCGACACCGGGCAGATAGAATGCCTCGTCCGACACCTGGCGCAGGATTTCCAGAAATTCCCTGTCGAAAATATCGCCCCGGGTATTTTCCACCGCGATGCGGATGTCGTTGCCCAGGCTGAGGTCGTCACGGTGGCGAAAAAAATTGCGGATGTAGTCGTGACCGAGGGGCACCATTTTTTTCAGGTTGCTGTCCACCTCGATGTCGAACACCTGATAGCCAAAAAAAATCGTCAGCGCCACCATCGCCAGCAGGATGGGAGCGCGCAGGCCAAACACGATTTTTTCCAGCAGACCCTCAGTTTCCGACATGCGAGTTTCCGGCACGATAGCGGCCAACGGACAGACAGCGATTTCTCAAGCATAGCTGCCGGTCCGCGGCCCGGAACAACGGGTGTGAAAAAAAATCAGCTCACTGCGGTTCCAGCGCCAGCGTGCAGATTCGACCAGTCAGACCACTGGCAGCAATGGCCGGCAAGTCAATGCGTTCATGATCAAATGAAGCGTTTTCCACCAGAAACTGTTTGATGGCCTGTGCCCGCTGTTCCGCCAGTTCCTGCAGGTCCTGCGGTGTGAGTGACTGGCGCGTCGCCACATCCGCCCACATCTGCTGGAACACCCTCTGCTGCAACGCGGCATCCTTCAGTTCAGGTTGGGATTTGCGCAGAGCATCTTCGCGATCATCCGCATCCGCCAGATCCAGATCGTCCGCCAGATCTTCCAGTTCATCGCGGTTGTCTTCGTCCTCCAGCCAGTTCGCAGGATCAAACGCGTCTGCCGGCTTGCGCCGTTCGGCTGCCACCTGCTCCATGACCCGCTGCCGCTGCAACGCCGGGCCATCGTCCGCCATCAGCGCATTGCCGTTGATGTTGAGTCCGATCTCGGATCGCTCCGCCAGCGCCTTCGCCAGTTGCCGCAGTTTTTCCTGACCGGCGTCGTCCAGTTGCGCGCTGCCGGCGGTGAATTCGATTTCGCCCAGATCCTCGCGCCCGCCCGCCAGCGAACCCAGCAGCTGGAACGGCGAGGTGGCCGCTTTCACCAGAATATTCAGCAGCGCCTTGCCCACCAGGCCGAACACGCTGAAACCCGGGTCGTCCAGATTGCCGCTCACCGCCAGATCCAGATCGATCACGCCGCGGTTGTCACGCAGCAGTGCGAGGCCCAGCGCCACCGGTGCATCCACCGCCTGCTCGCTGGCCACCGGATCACCCAGATACAGATTGCGCGCCACGATATGGCTCTTGCCGTTAAGCTGGCGCTCCTTGAGTTCGTAGCGGGATTCGATCGCCAGCTTGCCGCTGCGCAGCGTGTGGCCGATGTAAGTGCCGGTGTAGGGCGACAACGATGGCATATCCAGGCCCTGCAGACGGTTGCTGATAATGAAACCCGGTTGCTTGTCCAGCGGCGCCAGCGTGCCCTTGATGCTCAGCGGTGCGTAGCGATCCAGCTTGGCCTGCAGCTCAAGCGGCACCGGCTTGCCGCCACTGCTGCGCAGTTCGCCCAGGCTGACATCCAGCGCAGTCAGACTGGTCTTGAACGCGGGTTTGATACTGTCATCGCGCAGGCGGGTGTTGCCCTTCTCGACGCGGACCTGGCCGATGGAAAATTGCCAGGGTTGTTCAGGTTCTGCCGCTGGATCTGCGGTTGAACCAGATTCTGTTTCAGCGGACGGCTTCATCAGCGTGGCCAGGTTGACCTGCCTGTCGGCGGCGATTTCCACACTCAGATCCGGTTTCACCAGCGTGACATTGTCGATGCTCAGCGTTCTGGCCGCCAGATCCAGTTGCAGCGGATTCAGCGTCAACGCCTGCCATTGCAGCAGGGATTTGCCAGTGCGGGTGTCGTTGCCTGCCAGATCGCGCACATCCACTTTCATGTTGAGCGTCATCGGTGCTGCGTCACCAGCGTCCTGACGCAGATCGCCGGTCACATCCAGTTCGCCGCGCTGCAATTGCAGATGGGTGGATGCCTGCACATAGGGATTGAACGGCAACAGCGACAGCGCCTGCAGCTGGTACTGCAACTGCAATGCGAACGGCGACGGCGTCAGGTTGCCGCTCAGTTGCAGCGAGCCGCTGTCGTTCAATCGCGCGCTCAGCGTCAGCGGCACCTGCGCACCGTCATCCAGGCGGACATCCTTCAGTTGCAGCGACACATTCGACAGGGTTTGCTGCGCGGCCATGCCATTTGTCTGATCGAGGAAAGTCAGGCTGCTGCCCGCCAGCTGGACATCGGTGATCTGCACTTTCCAGGGATTATTTTTCTCGGCGGAAGAAGAGGCGGGCGCTGGCGCAGATGCGTTGTCCGCCGCCGGCGGTGGCAACAGCGGCGCAAACCGCAGCACACCCTGCGCATCGCGCCACAGATGACTGGCGATGCCATCGAACCGCACCTGCGCCACCTTCACATCCTGCTGCGCCAGATCCAGTTCGATCCCGCTCACGCTGATTTTTCCGGCGCGCAACAAGGGCGGCTCAGTCACGCTGTCATCCAGCGCCAGATCCGCCAGTTCCACCTGACCGTCGCGCAATAAAACCTGCAGCGCCTTTTCCTGTTGTGTCATCTGCAATTGCAGGCTGAAACCCAGCGTGCCACCGGCCACTTTCAGCGGTACCTGGTTTTCCACGAAGTCGGCGAATTTGGCCAGCCGTATACCGTTGGCCTTGAGTGCGCAATTCACTTGCAAAGGGTCAGCGCGATATTCGCCCGACAAATCGAGCGCGCCACCACCGGGCACTTTCGCGCGCACATGAAACGGATTGAGGCGGTCATCACCGGTGGCCAGATACAGGTTCTGCACGCCGATGTCGATATTGTCCACCTCGGACCGGGCCGGTTTGCTGCCACTGGTGTCATCGATGCTGAAGCGACCGTCGCGGATGCGGATGTCGTCGATGCGGATCGCCAGCGGCTTGCCCGGTGTTTCCTCTGCCGCCTCTGCTTCAGGCGCCACACTGTTGGTGGCCAGCCGCTGCAGGATATCGCTGAAATTGAAATCGGCTTTGCGCCGCTCGATGGCGATCTGCGGACCGTCCAGCTGCAACCCCTCCAGCTTCACCTGCCAGCCGAACAGCGAGCCCCACGCGCCCAGATCCACGAACACACGTTGCCACGCCAGCAATGGCTGCTGCGGCCGGTCGGCAATGCTGAAATTGTCCACCGTCAGCGCCAGCGCAAACGGATTGAACGCCATTTTTTCCACGGTGATTTCGCGACCCAGCATTTGCGCCACATCGGTTTGCACCACATCCTTCAGCTTGCCGGGCAGATACAGATACGCCAGCGCCACATACAGGCCATACAGCAGCACCAGCGCCGCCAGCAGCCAGAGCGGCCAGCGGTGGCGGGTCAGAAAGGAAGGAAGGGATGGCAC
>JBMOPR010000796.1:633-5769 GCA_049323075.1 Pseudomonadota bacterium | reverse complement strand
GGCCCTCACCGACAAGGACCGCATCGATATCCGCAGTGCAGCAGAAATCGGCGTCGATTATGTGGCAGTGTCCTTTCCCAAACATGCCGACGACATGCGGCTGGCGCGCACACTGCTGGACGAATGTGGCACCCACGCGCTGCTGGTGGCCAAGATCGAGCGGGCCGAAGCGATCGAAACCGACCAGATCCTGGATGAAATCATTCAGGCCAGCGATGCCATCATGGTGGCGCGCGGGGATCTGGGCGTGGAAATCGGCGATGCGGAACTGATCGGCGTGCAGAAGCACCTGATCCGGCGCGCGCGTCACCTGAACCGGCTGGTGATCGTGGCCACCCAGATGATGGAATCCATGATCACCAACCAGGTGCCCACCCGGGCGGAAGTGTTCGACGTGGCCAATGCCGTGCTGGACAGCACCGACGCGGTGATGCTGTCGGCGGAAACCGCGTCCGGCGCCAATCCGGTCACCGTGGTGGAACACATGGCGCGCATCTGCGAGGGTGCGGAAAAGCATCCGGACACCCGCCGCTCCCGTCACCGCAACGATGACATTTTCACCCGTACCGACGAATCCATCGCCATGGCCGCCATGTACACCGCCAATCACCTGCAAGGCGTGAAGGCGATTGTTTCCCTCACCGAATCCGGCAACACCCCGTTATGGATGTCGCGCATCCGTTCCGGCCTGCCGATTTTCGCGCTCACCCGTCATCCACAGACCCGTCGTCGCATGGCGCTGTGCCGGGGCGTGGAGGCACTGGCGTTCGATCCCACCAGCTATCCGTACGATGAAGTGAATGAAGCGGCGATCAATCTGCTGAAAAGCAAAGGCCGGGTGCAGAGCGGCGATCTGGTGCTGCTGACCAAGGGTGCCCGCATGGGCGCCCACGGCCAGACCAACGCCATGCTGATCCTGCAGGTGCGCTAAGGCGTCACCGCAGGACAGCAGGAAAATTCAGTCCAGCGCTGCGTCGCTGGCGCGGAAAAACAGCACGCAGCCTTCCAGACTCATTTCCACGTTCTCGAACAGGTTGCCCAGCACCACCTGCAGGTCTTCCTGCGTGTCCTGCCGGTTGTTGAAGACGCCACCGGCGTTGTAGCGGTTCATCAGCCAGCGCGCCGGCGCATTGACCAGCCCCGGCTGATACAGCACCGTGGAGCCGAACAGCACCCCGCCCGGGGCCAGCACCTGCTTGAGAAACGTGAAGGCCACACCCTTTTCCCGGAACGAACCGGGCACGCAGTGCAGCAGGAAATTCAGCCCCACCGACGCAAACTGCTCGTTCGCAATCGGCAGCGGCTGCAGGATGTCGGCGCAGTATTTGCGCACCTTGAGGGGTTGCAGGGCCCGCTCGGTGGCGTCCAGGCAGTTGGGATTCAGATCCAGCAGGGCCACCTGGTCCAGCAGGTTTTTCTGCCGGCAGTGCCGCAGCAGGATGCCGGAGCCAACGCCGACATCCAGATGGTGGCGGCTCACGTTCTGCTCGTAAAAATGCTGGAAGATGCGCAGCGGACAGCGGAAAAAGCGCGGCGCCGCCACCTTGTACACCCACAGGTCATACACTGACAGCAGCAGCGGCGAATAGACGGCGGCCGCCTTCTCCACCCGCTGCCGGCGCAAGGTTTCGTCAAGTTCCATAGTGGTTCCCGTTGGCCCGGGGCCAATTCCTTTATTTTGAATGTGCAGTGAGAATGAAAAACGGGAGCAGGCCCGCGGCTCAGCCCAGCGCCGCCCGGATGCGCGCCGCAAACTCCGCCAGCTTGGTCTGATCTTCCATCTGCGCGGCGTGGGCCCGCGTCATCAGGGTGCGCAACGAACTGGGCAGCACGTGAAAATGCAGGTGGGGCACGGTCTGGCCGGCTTCGGCGCCGCTCAGCTGGAACAGCACGATGCCCGGCGCGGCAAACGCCTTTTTCACCGCCGCCGCCACCTTCTGCGTGCTGGCCATCAGGGCGGCCAGATGATCGGCGGGAATATCGAGCAGGGTCACTGCCGGGTACTTGGGAATCACCAGGGTGTGGCCGTCGGCCTGGGGCATGATGTCCATGAACGCCAGGCTGTGGTCGTCTTCGTAGACTTTCTGGCAGGGCAGTTCACCCCGCAGGATTTTGGCGAAAATGTTCTGATTGTCGTAGTTCATGGGTTCTTTCCCCCCGCATCACCCCAAGGATGCGGGAGAATACTGCAGCCCCCCCTGAAACAACTACCAACCGCTTGGCATTTTTTGAACGCGGGTCCAATTCCAGTATTCCTCGGCACCGCGCAGGGTGGTCAACGTCCAGCTATCGACACTCTGCAGCAACTTGCGCAGCAGCGTGTTGTTCAGGCCGTGACCCGAGCAGAAGCCGTTGAAGCGGCCGATGATCGGCATGCCCGCCAGCGACAGGTCGCCAATGGCATCCAGGATCTTGTGGCGGACGAATTCGTCGGCATGGCGCAGGCCCTCGGCATTGACCACCCCGTTCTCATTCACCAGCACCGCGTTCTGCAGTGAGCCGCCCTTGGCCAGACCCAGCTTGCGCAGGGTATTGATCTGGTCCTCAAAGCCAAAAGTGCGCGCATTTGCCAGTTCCCGTTCAAAGGATTCCGCTTCCACCGATAGCGACAGGTGCTGGTGGCCGATCACCTCGGAATCAAACTCGATCGTCATGTCCATCCAGGGACGCGGGTTCGGCAGCAGGCTGGCGGACTTGCCCTCCTCCTCCACCCGCACCGGCTTTCGCACCAGGATCGCCCGGCGTTCCTCCTCTTGCTGCTGCAGGCCCACCTGACGGATCAGGCGTACGAAAGGTTCCGCGCTGCCATCCATGATCGGCACTTCCGGGCCGTTCAGCACGATGCGGGCATTGTCCACACCGCAGGCATGCAGCGCTGCCATCAGGTGCTCGATGGTGGCCACCTTCACGCCAAAGCGGTTGGCCACAGTGGTGGACAGACGGGTGTCGGTGACGGTGTTCCAGCGCGCCGGCACTTCAGCCTGGTCCAGCGGCACGTCCTGGCGGACGAAGACATGGCCGGTGTTGGCCGGTGCCGGCTGGATCATCATGCGGATCGCCAGACCGGTATGCAGGCCGCGACCGACAAAGCTGATGGAACGGTTCAGCGTGTGCTGAAAATACTGGCTGGGCGAGTGGGTAATCATGTGATTCTCCTGTCAGGTGTTGCGACAGGTTCAGATTACGAATTGCCCCTTTGTGGCGCTGATCCCACCCCGCCACTCCCTTGTCAGTGCCTTGTCATTTGGCGCCAAGCGTTTATCCTTCCCCGACAACGGCTTATCCGGACGGATTTTCATGGCATCCACCACGCTCTCTTCCTGGGCTCTGCTGGTGTGGGAAGAACTGCAGCAGCGCGAACTGGGCGCGCGGGAGATTTTCATCGCCGCCGGCCTCGACCCGGCCCGACTGCAGGACCCCAACGCGCGCTTCCCGGTGCCGGGCATGCAGCGGCTGTGGCAACTGGCGGAGGAACGCTCCGGCGACCCGGCGTTCGGCGTCGCCGCCGGCATGCGCTGGAACGCCACCACCTTTCACGCCCTCGGCTATGCCTGGCTGGCCAGTGCCACCCTGGCCCAGGCGTTTCACCGTCTGGCCCGCTATGGCCGCCTGGTCAACGACGGCACCGAATTCAGCCTCAGTGCCATCGGCCTGCAGTACCGGTTCAGCGGCGGGCTGAAGGACACAACGCAGGGGTCTGTACCGGTGGCGGAACAGGCTGCCCTGGTGGCCATCGTGAAGATGTGCCGGATGCTGCAGGGGGAAAGCTTCAGCCCGGCGGAAGTGCAGTTCACGTTCGCCCCCACCCCCAGTACCCTGGCGCTCGAAACCAACCTGCGGGCACCGCTGCGATTTGGCAGCGAGCGCATGGGTCTGCTGATCGACCGCCAGGACATGGAACGCCCGCTGCCCACGTCCAACCCCGAACTGATCCGCTGCAACGAACAGATCGTGTTGAAACACCTGAGCCAACTGGATCAGCAACAGCTGGCAATGCAGGTGCGGCAGCGCATCGTGGAGGGGCTGCCCTCGGGCCGGGTGAAGGAAGAGGATATCGCCGACGCCCTGCACCTGAGCACCCGCACCCTGCAGCGGCGGCTGCTGGAAGAAGGCGTCAATTTCGGCGAATTGCTGCAGGACACCCGACGCGAACTGGCGCAGAATTACATTAAGGACAGCCAGCTCACTGTGAATGAAATCGCCTACCTGCTGGGCTTTTCCGACCAGGCCAATTTCACCCGCGCGTTTCGCCGCTGGTTCGGTGTCACCCCCAGCGGCTGGCGGCGCAACAGGCTGGCGGCTGCCGGCTAGTCCGTGGTAATAAATCCGTGGCATAGTGCAGACCGGTCGACTCCCGCACCCATTTCATCCGCTCCCGTTTCACCCACATATGAAGGATCATGCACATGGTGGATTCCGCCCAAACCAAAACCGTCCTGATTACCGGCGCCTCCGCCGGCATCGGCAAAGCCTTCGCCCACACTTTCGCCCGCAACGGCTTCGACGTGGTGCTGGTGGCACGCCGTCGCGACAAGCTGGAGGAAGTGGCCGCCGACATCAAGAAAACCCATGGCCAGCTGGCCTACGTGCTGCCCGCCGACCTCGGCGATTCCGCCGCGCCGCAGATGATTTTCGACTGGTGTGAACAACAGGGCGTCCAGATAGACGCGCTGGTGAACAACGCCGGCTATGCGCTGCACACGGATTTTCTCGACACGCCCTGGGAAGAACACCGCGCCTTCCTGCAGGTCATGAACACCGGCGTGGTGCACCTGACCTGGCTGTTCGCCCACGGCATGAAAGCGCGCGGTTACGGCCGCATCATCAACCTGGCGTCGGTCGCCGCCTTCGCGCCGCAATTGCGGGGCAACCTGTACGGCGCCGCCAAGTCCTTCGTGCTGGATTTTTCCCAGGCGCTGGACCTGGAACTGAAACCCCACGGTGTGCACTGCACCGCCATCTGCCCCGGCTTCACCTTCAGTGAATTCCACGACGTGATGGGCACGCGCAAGGCCGTGAGTCGATTGCCACGCTTTTTGTGGATGACAGCGGAAGAAGTGACCGAGCAGGGTTACGACGCGGTGATGGAAGGCAAGGCGGTGCTGGTGAACGGACTGGTGAATCAGGGCGTGAGCC
>JBMOPR010000796.1:0-623 GCA_049323075.1 Pseudomonadota bacterium | reverse complement strand
GTAATGGCGATGCTGCCGCCGGGGATCAAGCAGTATCTGGCCAAGCAGCAGAAGCTGATGTGACCGGGAATTTTCCACCCGCCCTATGCGCGAGCGGGGCGGGTGGAAATACTGCAACTGGAATCAGCTGGCCGGATTCTGTCCGGCATCATTTATCCGCGACAGGCGAATCCGCAACAGCATCAGCACGCCGAATCCCAACGCCATCAGCTCCAGCACCGCAGGCTCGGCCACCGCGACGGGAGGCTTGGTGCCTGGCACCGGGGGCTTCCCCACAGGGGGATGCGGCCACACCGGCAGCTGCACGAACCGCCAGCGGTTCAGAAACCTGGTCAGGACGTTCTTTTTGAGCGGGGGCTGATACTGGTCCAGCTGGTCCAGGTTAAAACCCAGCACAGGCCGGGTATTCATCACTTCTAACTTGATCACTTCTAACTTGATCACTTCTAACTTGATCACTTCTAACTTGATCACTTCAAACGTCGGCACTTTGAATTCAGGGTATCCGCGCACGTGATCCGGTGCTGTTATCACCGTCGCGGTCGCAACCGCACTGGACATCCACACCAGCGTTAACAACGTAAGTCGGAGGATGTGGTTCATGTGTCGTTCCCTGCCCCAAT
>JBMOPR010000795.1:0-5771 GCA_049323075.1 Pseudomonadota bacterium | reverse complement strand
TCATTTTCTGGATCGCTTGCAGTTCTTTAAAAAGAACCAGGGTTCCTTCGCGGATGGTCACGGTGAGCTGACCAATGAAAGCCGGGCCTGGGAAGATGCCTATCGCCAGCGCTGGCAACACGACAAGGTCGTACGCTCCACCCACGGTGTGAACTGCACCGGTTCCTGCAGCTGGAAAATTTATGTGAAAAACGGTTTGGTCACCTGGGAAACCCAGCAGACCGACTATCCGCGTACCCGCCCTGATCTGCCCAATCATGAACCGCGCGGTTGCCAGCGCGGTGCCAGTTATTCCTGGTATCTGTACAGTGCGAACCGGCTGAAGTATCCGCTGGCGCGCAAAAAACTGCTGAAACTGTGGCGCGAAATGCGCGTGTCGAGATCTCCGGTGGACGCCTGGACCGCGATTGTGGAAGATCCCGAGCGTTCCAAATCCTATAAACAGGCCCGTGGCATGGGCGGCTTCGTGCGGTCGTCCTGGGATGAAGTCAACGAAATGATTGCCGCCGCCAACGTGTACACCATCAAAAAATATGGTCCGGATCGCGTTATCGGTTTTTCGCCGATTCCGGCCATGTCAATGGTGTCCTACGCGGCAGGTTCGCGTTACCTGTCGCTGATCGGCGGCGTCTGCATGAGTTTTTACGACTGGTATTGCGATCTGCCGCCGGCATCGCCGATGGTGTGGGGCGAGCAGACCGACGTGCCGGAATCCGCTGACTGGTACAACTCCAATTACATCATCGCGTGGGGTTCCAACGTGCCGCAGACCCGCACGCCGGATGCCCACTTCTTTACCGAGGTGCGTTACAAGGGCACCAAGACCGTTGCCATCACGCCGGATTATTCCGAAGTCGCCAAGCTCACCGATATCTGGCTGAATCCGAAGCAGGGCACCGACGCGGCGCTGGGCATGGCGTTCGGCCATGTGATCCTGAAGGAATTCCACCTGGAAAAACCCAGTGAATACTTCGTGGATTATTGCCGCCGCTACACCGATATGCCGTTCCTGGTGGTGCTGAAGCAGCGCGCCGATGGCAGCTATGAAAGCGGCCGTTTCCTGCGTGCCAGCGATCTGCAGGGCAATCTGGAACAGGTCAATAATCCGGAATGGAAAACCATCGCTCTCGACAGCAACAGTGGCAATCTGGTGGCGCCGAACGGTTCCATCGGTTTCCGCTGGGGCGAGCAGGGCGAGAAAGGCAAGTGGAATCTGGAAGCGAAGGAAGGTGGCAAGGACAAAGACGTGTCACTGCAACTGACCTTGCTCGGACAACAGGATTCCATCGCCTCGGTTGCGTATCCGTACTTTGGGGGCATCGAGAACGAACACTTCACTGCCAACAAACACCAGGACATCCTGCACCGCAATATTCCGGCGAAAAAGATCGCGCTGGCGGATGGCAGCACCGCACTGGTGGCCACCGTGTACGACCTGATGCTGGGCAATTACGGCATCGATCGTGGCCTGGGGGGTGACCATGTGGCGTCGTCCTACGACCAGAACATTCCCTACACCCCGGCGTGGCAGGAATCCATCACCGGCGTACCCCGTGCCCGCGTGATCCAGGTGGCGCGTGAATTTGCCGACAACGCCCACAAGACCAAAGGGCGCTCGATGATCATCGTCGGCGCGGCGATGAACCACTGGTACCACATGGACATGAACTACCGCTCACTGATCAACATGCTGGTCATGTGCGGTTGCATTGGTCAGACCGGTGGTGGCTGGGCTCACTATGTCGGACAGGAAAAACTGCGGCCGCAAACCGGTTGGACGCCACTGGCATTCGCGCTGGACTGGCACCGTCCGCCCCGCCACATGAACAGCACCTCGTTTTTCTATGCGCACACCGATCAGTGGCGGTACGAAAAACTGCATGTCAGCGAGATTCTGTCGCCGCTGGCCGATCCTGAGGAATGGAAAGGCAGCCTGATCGATTTCAACGTGCGCTCGGAACGCATGGGCTGGCTGCCCAGCGCGCCGCAACTGGCCCGGAATCCGCTGCAGGTCAGCCGTGCGGCAGCGGCGGCAGGTGTCGATCCAAAACAGTATGTGGTGGATCAACTGAAATCCGGCGCGCTGAAATTTGCCTGCGAAGACCCGGATGCGCCGGAGAATTTTCCGCGCAACATGTTCATCTGGCGCTCCAACCTGCTGGGCTCCAGCGGCAAGGGCCATGAGTATTTCCTCAAGCATCTGCTGGGCACCAAGCACGGTGTGCAGGGCAAGGATCTGGGCGCTGAAGGCGGTGAGAAACCGCTGGAAGTGAAATGGCACGACCAGGCGCCGGAAGGCAAACTGGATCTGCTGGTGACGCTGGATTTCCGCATGTCCACCACCTGCCTGTATTCCGACATCGTGCTGCCCACCGCCACCTGGTATGAAAAGAACGACCTGAACACATCGGACATGCACCCCTTCATTCACCCGCTGTCTGCCGCTACCGATCCGGCGTGGGAATCCCGTACCGACTGGGATATCTACAAGGGCATCGCGAAAAAATTCTCGGAAGTGGCCAAGGGTGTGCTGGGCATTGAAAAGGATATCGTCACCATTCCCACCCAGCACGACACGCCGGGGGAACTGGCGCAGGCGCTGGACGTGAAGGAGTGGAAAAAAGGTGAATGCGATCTGATCCCCAACAGGACCGCGCCCAATTTCGTGGTGGTGGAACGGGATTATCCCAACACCTATAAAAAATTCACATCGGTGGGCCCGTTGTTGAACAAGCTCGGCAACGGCGGCAAGGGCATCAACTGGAATACCGACGACGAAGTGGCGTTCCTGAAGAAGCTCAACTACGAAGTGACCGAGGAAGGCGTGAGCCAGGGGTGTGCCCGCATCGAAACCGATATTGATGCAGCGGAAATGATCCTGACGCTGGCGCCGGAAACCAACGGCAACGTCGCGGTAAAAGCCTGGGATGCGCTGGGCAAAATCACCGGTCGCGATCACAAGCATCTGGCGGAACCCAAGCACGAGGAGAAAATCCGCTTCCGCGATATCCAGGCGCAGCCGCGCAAGATCATCTCGTCGCCCACCTGGAGCGGCCTGGAAGACGAACACGTCAGCTACAACGCCGGTTACACCAACGTGCATGAGCTGATTCCCTGGCGCACCCTCACCGGGCGGCAGCAGTTCTACCAGGATCACAAGTGGATGCTCGGCTTCGGTGAGGGCTTTGTCAGCTATCGCCCGCCAGTGGACCTGAAAACGGTGGCACCGATGCTGAACCACAAACCCAACGGCAACAAGGAAGTGGTGTGCAACTGGATCACGCCGCACCAGAAGTGGGGCATTCACTCCACCTACACCGACAATCTGCTGATGCTGACATTGTCGCGCGGCGGTCCCATTGTGTGGATGAGCGAAGGTGATGCAAAGAGAGCGGGTATAGAAGACAACGACTGGATGGAGGTCTTCAATGTCAACGGTGCCATTGCCTGCCGCGCGGTGGTGAGCCAGCGCGTGCCCAACGGCATGGTGATGATGTACCACGCCCAGGAAAAAATCGTGAACACACCCGGATCGGAAATCACCGGCACCCGGGGCGGTATTCATAACTCGGTGACCCGCACTGTCACCAAACCCACCCACATGATCGGTGGCTACGCGCAGCAAAGCTACGGTTTCAATTATTATGGAACCGTAGGCGCGAACCGCGACGAATTCGTGGTGGTAAGAAAGATGAACAAGGTGGACTGGCTCGATGGCGACGCCGGCGATCAACTTCCACAACCGTTGCAAACCCTGTAGTCGGAGGCCATGCAAATGAAGATTCGTTCACAAGTAGGAATGGTATTGAATCTGGACAAGTGCATCGGCTGCCACACCTGTTCGGTGACCTGCAAAAACGTCTGGACCTCCCGTGAAGGGATGGAGTACGCCTGGTTCAACAACGTGGAATCCAAACCCGGCGTGGGTTATCCCAAGGAATGGGAAAACCAGAAAAAATGGAAAGGTGGCTGGGAGCGCAAGTCGGACGGCACCCTGCAACCGCGCATCGGTGCCAGGTGGCGGGTGCTGGCGAATATTTTCGCCAACCCGGATCTGCCGGAAATCGACGATTACTACGAGCCTTTCACCTTCGATTACCAGAACCTGCACACCGCGCCGGAGGGCAAGCATCAGCCCACCGCACGCCCGCGCTCGCTGATTTCCGGCGAACGCATGCAGAAAATCGAGTGGGGCCCGAACTGGGAGGAAATCCTCGGCGGCGAGTTCAGCAAACGCAGCAAGGACCAGAATTTCGAAAATGTGCAGAAGGACATTTACGGCCAGTTCGAAAATACCTTCATGATGTACCTGCCGCGCCTGTGCGAGCATTGTCTGAATCCCGCCTGTGCCGCATCCTGCCCGTCCGGTGCCATCTACAAGCGGGAAGAAGACGGCATCGTGCTGATCGATCAGGACAAATGCCGCGGCTGGCGCATGTGTATCTCCGCCTGTCCGTACAAGAAAATCTACTACAACTGGAAATCCGGCAAATCGGAAAAATGCATTTTCTGCTATCCGCGCATCGAATCCGGCATGCCCACCGTGTGCTCGGAAACCTGCGTCGGCCGCATCCGCTACCTGGGTGTGTTGCTGTATGACGCCGACCGCATCAAGGAAGTGGCGTCCGCCGGCAACGAGCAGGACCTGTATCAGAAGCAGCTGGACATTTTCCTCGACCCGTTCGATGACAAGGTGATCGAGCAGGCGAAGAAAGACGGTATTCCCGACAACGTGATCAAGGCCGCCCAGCAGTCGCCGGTGTACAAGATGGCGGTGGACTGGAAGCTGGCCCTGCCACTTCACCCCGAATACCGCACGTTACCCATGGTGTGGTATGTGCCTCCGCTGAGCCCGATCCAGACCGCCCACGAAGCGGGCCACATCGGGTCCAGTGGGGTGATTCCCGACGTGAAATCGCTGCGCATTCCGGTGAAATATCTGGCCAACCTGCTCACCGCTGGCGACGAAAAACCGGTGGTGCGCGCACTGGAACGCATGCTGGCCATGCGCGCCTACATGCGCTCCCGTCACGTGGAAGGCACCAAGGATCTGGAGGTGCTGCAGCAGGTGGGACTGAGCGAAGCGCAGGCGCTGGAAATGTACCGCTATCTGGCGATTGCGAATTACGAGGACCGTTTCGTGATTCCGACGTCCCATCGCGAGGAAGCGCTGGCGGCATTCCCCGAACGCGGCGGTTGCGGTTTCAGTTTCGGCAATGGCTGCTCTGACGGCAACAGCGTGGTGAACATGTTCGGTGGTCGCAAGACCAACAGGAACCTGATCAACACCCGCAGCCTGGAGGACTGATCATGCAGATTCTGACTGTCATATCCCGTTTGCTCGATTATCCCGATCCGCTGCTGTGGGACAACCGTGAACTGCTGCTGGACACCATTCGCCGGCAGCAGGATCTGATCCCGCGCAACCGTGAAGCGCTGCTGCGTTTTGTGCAGGAGCTTACCGCGCAGAATCTGATGGATGCACAGGAGCAGTATTCCGCGCTGTTTGACCGTGGCCGTTCGTTGTCCCTGCTGCTGTTCGAGCATGTGCACGGCGATTCGCGGGATCGCGGCCAGGCCATGGTGGATCTGATGGGCCTGTATGAGAAAAACGGTTTTGCCATTGCCGTTCGCGAACTGCCGGACTTCATTCCGCTGTTCCTGGAATTTCTCGGTACCCGTTCCCGCAATGAAGTAAAGGAGTGGCTGGGTGATGCCGGCCACATTCTGGCGCTGCTGTCGGCACGCCTGCAGGAGCGCGAGTCGCCCTA
>JBMOPR010000794.1:1514-5785 GCA_049323075.1 Pseudomonadota bacterium | reverse complement strand
CGTGGTCTGGTTCCAGGCCACAGTGACGCAGGTCACGCCATCACAGTCCGCCACCGCGATGGCGCCACCTGACAACATGGTCTGTGCGTAGTGGCGGGATTGGTAGATATCGGCAGCTGCCATATCGGCGGCAGAGCAGGGCTTGTTGGATGTGTGGGGAGAGGCACTGAAGCAGGTCTTTTCCGTGGGCATTCCGGTCCAGGCGCTGGCTGCGGTATAAAGATTCAACACTGTATCGCTATCCACATTGGCCCGCATCCGCTCGATCAGGTCCTGGGCAATCGCCATGGCCTGACTGCGCGAATAGGTATCTTCTGTCATCTTGACGGCATTCAATTGCAGGGCGGCATAGCCCATGACGCCGATGCCCAGCACCAGCAATGCTACCAAGACCTCGATTAGCGACATGCCCCGCGGGAGAGCACCCCTGATTCCGTCCATGCGTTCTCGACCGATCAAAAATTAATCAAATGAGTGTTTGATATAGCGGATCGAAATATAACCTGAGGCAATATGTGACCGCAGTCACGCAGCGACGAGCGGTCGCGTTTTGGGCGCCGGTCGTCTGGCTCCAGCCAGTTATTGTTCTATAAGCAATCGTCTTCGGTCAGGCTGTTAGCGAATGCCCACACACCAGCGTTGGTATAGGTGAAGGTACCGCAGGCGTCATTTGCCTGGTCACCTGTTGGGGTCGCGGTAATGGTGAAGGTGGTTGCCGTCGAGCCGGTAACGGCAACTGTATAGCGCCGGGTGGACTGACCGACCGCCGTCCGATCCGCTGGGGTCGTGGGGTAGGCGAACAACTGCGACCGGATCCGTTCCAGTCGCCCCGCCACTTCCAGGACTACGCCGACTGCCTCTTTGCGGGCTCCTTTGCGCACCTGCGCGCTGTAGGTGGGATAGGCAATTGCAGCCAGGATGGCGATGATGACCACGGTGATCATCAGCTCCATTAATGTAAATCCTTTCAAATGGTTATTGGCGACCATGGTCATTCCCCGCTGACTGTCTACCGCCGCGCCCAACAAAGCGTGATGCAGTTCATGCTTTTATTTTAAGCAGCAATGCCGCTAGTGCTGCCGAGAATAATACAGAAACATCTTATAACCAAGCTGTACATTTTTTAGCCGTCCATCTTTCGTATCTACCCTCTATCGCCCCTGAGTGGCCGATCAGATTCCCCTTTCTAAACTGAAGTTATCGCATATCAACCAAAGTGAACGCTCATGAAAAACGGATTCACGATCATCGAATTGATGTTGGCGGTAATGGTCATTTCCATCGTCGCAGCAATCGGCATTCCCGGATTTCAGGAAACCATCCGGAACAACCGACTGGCAAGCCAGACAAATTCCCTCATTGGCACGCTCAACTTCGCCCGCAGCGAAGCAGCCAAACTGGGTAACACCACTGTCACCATATGCGGCAGCTCGAATCAAACCGCTTGCAATACCACAAACTGGGAATCCGGGTGGATCATCTTCCGCGATGCCGATGCGGATGGTGCCGTCGATACAGGCGAACCAATCCTGCGGGTACAGGAGGCATTGTCTGGCGGAAATACACTGAGAACATCCGGCTTTCCCAACCTCGCCCGCATCCAGTTTGGCAACAGGGGAAATATTAGCCAGCAAGGCAGCCTGGTGTTGTGCGACAGCCGTGGGAACACGTTCGCCCATGCCATTGTCCTGAACCTGAGCGGACAGTCACGCTCGGCCACCGATGACGACACGACCGCCGACAGCATCGTAAACATCCACAGCGGGGGGAACGCGACATGCCCGTAAATCATACTGCCCAAATTCAATCTCGCAACGGCGGATTCACCCTGATTGAAGTGCTAGTAGCGGCGCTGGTTCTCGCCATCGGAATTCTGGGCCTGGCAACCACAATGCTGCTGGGCTTGAAAAGCGATCAAAGTGCCTATTTTCGCTCACAGGCATCTGCCATTGCATACGATATGGCGGACCGTATTCGACTGAATCGGACTGCGGCTGACGCCGGCACATACAACAACGTCGACACCAATGGAACCATCCCAGGGGATCCAAGCTGCACTTCCAGCAGCGGCGGCTGCAGCAGTGCCCAACAAGCGGTTATGGACGCCCGGGAATGGATGGGCAATTTCGTGAAAGTTGATAACGCCATTACAAATTTCTCGCCCAAATTGCCAAACGGACGCGGCGTCGTTTCTCGTGATGGTTCCGGTCGTTACGTCATTACGGTGACCTGGTCGGAAGCGGACACCCGCAACCGCGCCAATACCACCCAATCCCTGTCCGTTCGCATGACTCTGTAAGGAACTGGCACGATGAAAACGAAACGTTCACGCGGTTTTACCCTGGTTGAAATCATGGTGGCACTGGCCATTGGCGCACTGCTGCTGTCCGGTATCGTGCAGGTATTTATCAGCCTGAAGCGTACCGACCGTGTTGCATTGGCTCTTTCCCGCGTGCAGGAAGCGGGACGCACCGCTGTTGATACGCTGGCCTATGATTTTCGCATGATCGGGTACAAGGGTTGCGCTGATCCGGCAATTGTGGAAAACATCAATATTATTGCGAATAACCCGCCTACCACTGATTTCATCGAAACTTCGCTACGAGGCTTTGATGTGGCTGCCAACAACTGGAGCACTGGCACAGAGCTCACCGATATCGACGGAGCTGCCGCCAAGGAGGCGCGCCTGAACAGCGACGTAATCAGCATCATGCGAGCGTCGGAGGATGCAACGGCTCTCAATGAACATGACAACAACAACTCCAACGTCAAGGTACAAGGTAACCCGCTGAATCTAAGCCAAGGTGATATCGCGATAGTCGCAGATTGCGAAAGCATGGATATATTCCGAATCACCAATGTAACTGGAACCGGAGAAACGACATTTGCTCACTCCAACAGTAATAATTCATCCAGCAAACTGAGCAAGGCTTACACTGATGAAAATGCCAGGATGATGACGTTTATTTCCAATACGTACTTTGTTGGTGACACCGGCAGGAAGAATAGCAGCGGCGACACCATCTACGCACTGTACCGCCGCAACCTCGCTGGCACAGTGGATGAAATTGTGGAAGGCGTCGAAAATTTGCAAATCACCTATGGGCATACATTTGTGAACGGAAACAGGCGGTTTATTTCCGCAAGTACCGCAGGGCTGGACATGACGCAGGTCACCAGCATCAAATTCTCGGTTCTCGTTGCCAGCAATGATCGAGTTCTTGAAAACGCCGATTCTTTTGTCTATCCAATGTCAGGTGCCAATGCCCAACCAGCATCCAGTGGCGGCACGATTACTTACGCTGATGACCGGCGACTGCGCAAAGTTTTCAACATGACCGTCAATCTCCGCAACCGTAGAGTGAGTATCTGACCATGTACAACGCTCTCTCAAAAAAGCAGGACGGCGCAGCCCTGGTTGTAGGTCTACTGATTTTGTTGCTGGCAACCTTTCTGGCTGTTGCCACCATGAACAACGCCAACGTTCAGGAACGCATGGCCGCCAACTCACAGAACGAAAACCTGGCGTTCCAAGCGGCAGAAAGCGCCATAGACGCCCAGATAGAACTGGTTATGGACGGCGATACCAGCAACTTGGCTACCGCACGGAGCCAATATGGTGTAGCGACCCCTGTATGGCCAACTGATACGTACGACGCCGGCGACTCCGACATCACCACCAACATAGAAATCCGCAGCATGGGCGACATGACTCTCAGCAGCGGAAACTCGATAGACGCGGATGAAAGCTCGGTGCGACTGACTGGCGCCCGGTTCGAAATGCGTTCTGTGAGCACCATTGCCGGATCTGGTGCACGCGCCAGCATCGTTCAAGGTCTGGAGTACCGCTGATCGCAACGCGATAGCGAATTTTGAGTGAGGTGTACCGTGAAAGCACAAATTAAAAAATTCAGCAGCGGTTTTCTGGTGTTCGCAATGGCATCATTGGGCGGCATGTCTGCCCAAGCCGAAGACACCGAGATTTTCTTCAACTCCACGTATAATTCTGGCATACAGCCCAACGTTTTGTTCATCATTGACAATTCGGGATCAATGAAAGAAACAGATGGCGGCACCACCACACGGATGGATCGCGTCAAATCCGCCATGAACTCGCTGCTGGGAGGCCTAAGCAACGTCAACGTAGGCCTGATGCAATACAGCATGCCTGGCGGCCCTGTGCTGTTCCCAGTAACCAGCATCGACGCTCCACTCGTTAAACCGCAGACGCTGTCTCTGAGTCTCGCGTCAGGTTCAGACGATGCCGAACA
>JBMOPR010000794.1:0-1504 GCA_049323075.1 Pseudomonadota bacterium | reverse complement strand
TGTGACACTGACCAACAAGCCGCTGGCCGTTACAACTCGCGATTCTTCTGGGGGCGGCAGCATCAGCACGCGAGTGACTTCCGGCAACGATGATGCAGAAGAGCGACTGGCTACAGGCACTATCAGTTTTCTGAGCTCTCCCAGTCTTGAACTGGCTTTCGACGATTTCAACACATCTCTGGAACAGGCAGCGGGCATAATTTTCCGTAACCAGGCCATTCCCGCCGGTGCAATCATCCTGTCGGCCACGGTTGACTTCACCATCCAGCAGGACAGCGGCAACAGCATGCTGAACAACCCGCTCAATCTGGCCATCACTGGTCAGCTGGGCTCGAGTTCGGTCAATGCGTTTTCTACGACCAGCAATATCAGCCTGCGCGCCAAGACTACTACCAGCACAACCTGGAATATCACTGGCAATACCCCTGCCGTGGGTGAAATAGTAACCACGCCTAATCTTGCCGCCGTCATCCAGGAAATCGTGAACCAGGGAAGCTGGAATAGCGGAAACGACATTGCACTGTTCCTGCAGCGTCCGGTGGGGGACACTTCGACCGGTGAGCGTATATTTGCTGCCTATGAACAGTCTGCAACACAGGCTCCGAGACTGACAGTAACCTGGGAAATGCCCGCAACGACCACTTCCCAAACTGTTGGCCTGCGGTATGGAGAGGTTAACGTCCCACAAGGTGCAACAATAACCAGCGCCGCACTGGAGTTCAGTGCTGCAGCAGACAAGTCCACAACTGCTACCTACACAATCTACGGTGAAGATGTCGCCAACTCCGCAGCATTCACCACCAGCAGCGGCAATCTCTCGGGACGCACCGGTACAAGCACCACGGTAAGTTGGACACCAAGTGCATGGCGCTACAATGAATCCCATTCCACACAGGAAAACAACGTAGACTTGGCATCGGTGATTCAGGAAATCGTCGATCGCTCAGACTGGTGTGGTGGTAATGCCCTTTCCCTGTTCATTAGCGGAAGCGGCAGCAGAATTGCGCGCGCCTACGAAGATTCGCCGGGCAGCGCACCGAAGCTGAAGATCACTTACGATCCGAGTTCAATTCCATCCGGCGGCGGCTGCGTGGCCACTACACTCAGCTACCGCATCAGTGATAACAGCAATGATGGCCGCGGGCGCACAGGCGGCAATAATAACGACGTACTTGATGATGCCAACCTGCCGATGGGCGTAAATGGTTCCAACAGTATTGTGTCCGGATTCCGCTTTACCAACGTCCAATTGCCGAAGAGCGCCGAAATCACAAACGCCTATCTGGAGTTCACCGCCGCCACCGCCCAAGCTGGCAGCAGCGATCTGGATATCGCAGTGCACCTGGCTGACAACTCGAGCGTGCTGTGCACAGGTGGCGGAGGTTGTACCAAGTTGAAAGACCGCTCCGCCAGCACTGCTGTCGACTGGAACCCGGTTGCAGCATTCACCGCCAACATGACTTACAAAACACCTGAACTGAAAGACTTGGTACAAACCATTGTA
>JBMOPR010000793.1:0-5802 GCA_049323075.1 Pseudomonadota bacterium | reverse complement strand
TAGCCGGCAATCAGATGGGCGCGGTCCTCATCGCTCACCGTCGCACTACCACGCAAAACACCGCGCACCGGGGTTTTGTATTCGATTTCACCCTTCACCACCCACACACTCGGCGTATGGCCGGCATCCATCAGGGTGAGGTGAACGGCGCTCCAGCCGGTCATGGCTGCAACGTTATACAGACTGCCGCCGAATGCGGTGCCGTGGGTATTGAGGTTGGGCGCCAGCGGGGCTTCCACCACCACCGTGCGCCCGTCCCAGGAGATGACATCCACCCCCATGTGCGCAATCAGTGGAACCTGACTGCGCAGCTTGTGGCGGACATGATCCAGATGCGATTGCGATCCGGACGGAAGGGTCATGACAAAAAAATCACGTCAGATCAAACCCTGCAGCAGATGGTCGGTACGCGCCTTGCGTTGCGCCGCCACCACTGCCGGATCTACGTCGACGAATTTCTCGTCCGGCGTCACCTTGAACAGGGGCTGACCCTGCTTGACGATGGCGCCGTCCACGTTCTCCAGCAGCACCTTGTCGATGGTGCAGGCGAACGGGGCCTGGATCTTGTTGAACATCTTCATCACTTCGATGATGTAGATGGTCTGACCCGCTTCCACGTGCGCACCTTCGCTCACGAACGGCGGCAGGCTCGGTGCTTCGCGACCGTAGAACATACCACCGCACACCGCCACGATTTCATCGGCCTTGGTGGCCGGCGGCGGCACCAGCACTTTCATCATCTGTTCCTGCAGCGCGTCATCGAACAGCATCTGCGGAATGTGCACGGTCAGGTCCGGATTCACTTTCAGTTCGTAGAAATGCGCGTCGCGTGCCAGCTTCGGCAGCACACTCATCACTTCCATACCGCACTGGAAACCGTAGTGGGCTGACTGTATCTGGGTCCAGTCGTCGGCACTGAAACCGGCCGGCGCCTGCGCCGCATCCAGCAACGCACTGAGTTTCAACCAGTCGCTTTCACCCAGACGGGTTTCCAGCTCGCGATAGAACTTCAGGCCCTTTTGCAGGATGTCGTTGTCATGACTCCAGATGCTTTCCGCTGCCGGCAGATCGGCACGGAAATCCATGTTCAGGTAGTGATAGGTGTCGTCCAGCACGTACAGCGGATTGCGGCGCCAGACCACCTTGTCGCCGTCCAGCTTCACGTGAGCCTTGTTCATGCTCAGCCAGCCACTGAAGATGTGCGGATCGTTCATGACGATTTCCAGCGGACGCAGCAGCAGGGTGTGTTTGCGTTCCAGCGCTGCGTCCACCGCGTTCATGGCCGCCGCCAGCGAATCGCCAGTGCCGTGCACTGACGCAATATCTTTCTTGTACAGCGCTTTTACCTGGTTGAAGGCCAGCTCCAGATCGAAATCCGCGGATTCCTTCTTCAGCAGGCCCACCATGGTCAGGTACGGCATGACGAACTTGGTGGTGGATTTGGCATGCACGTTTTCGCCCAGGAACCAGTGCACCAGGCCGTAGTGGAACTGCAGGTTGGTGGCCAGATTCTCGCCATTCATCTTGGTGCGACGCAGCACTTCCGCCAGACGCTCGTAGCTGTCGCGGCGGCTGTTGCCCACCGTCAGCAGCAACGCGATATTGCTGTCGTACGCGCCGGCCAGGTGATACTTCATGAACTGACCGCTGTCCGGATTGCGCACGCTGATGCCCTGGTCGTCGCGGATCTCGCCTTCGACGGGGCTGGACCAGTATTCAATGATGCCGCCGGCGTGGGGTTTCAGCGCAGCGTTGGTGGCATTCAGACGGGCTTCAACCGAAGCGCGCTCACGCGGAATACGTTCCGGCTTGGGCAGTTTCTTGCCGTGACGCGCCAGCAGCGTCATGCACTCCACCAGCGAGTCCACCAGCAGGTAATCGTCGGCATCGTCCGGGTTGGTGAATTTCAGCGTGTAGCACAGCTCCGACACACGGTGCTCTACCTGAATCCGCGTGTTCATTTCCATGAAGAAATGGCTGTCGCGGTCAACAATACATTCGAAGGTGGACACGGAATCCAGACCCACCGCCAGACCGAAACGCTCGGACTCGGATTCCATCCGCTCCAGAATACCCAGGTCGGTGAGCAGGGCGTCGGCTTCCAGTTTGTTGCCGGCCTTCTCGGCGCGGGCAATGGCGTCCTGCAGCATTTCCTTGGTGTTCGACACTTCCAGCAGTTTCTGTTCGTGCATCTGCAGCGAGCAGTCGCGGGCGCCGATGGTGGTGCACCACACGCCGTTGCCAATGACCTGGATTTCCTGGTGACGGGTGGTTTCGATATTCAGTTCCAGCAGCGCGTTCTTGTTGTCGCCCACACCGGTGGTTTTCACTTCCTGCAGCACTTCCTTGTATTTCTCGGCTGCTTTTTCCGCTGCCGCCTGGATGCGGTCTTCCAGTTCGCCTTCAAATGCCGCAGGGGATTGCAGGATGCGCTGGCCCTTGCCACCACCACCACCGATGGCTTTCAGGCGCACGCGGTTTTCCGGATACTTGCGGAATACTTCGGCGACGCGGATCACCGCTTCGGCGCAGATCTCGTCCATCGAAATAATGTCGATGCCCTTGCTATAGGATGCGTTCAGCACGGCGTCTGCTGCATCCTCCAGCGTGACGGCGTCCGTAAGGTTCTTCGCATCCACGCTCAGGCCGTTGTCGGCAGCGATCTTTTTCAGGCCGTTGCGATCGCCTGCCTTGCGCAGCAGGGTCAGCACCGTCACGTTGTCGATACCGGGCGTGGTGGATACGTCATTCTGCAACGCAGTACGCTTGGCTTCGTCTTTCGCGCCCGCACCACGCACGGTGCGCGAGCAGGGGCCGATAAAGGTCAGGCCGGTCGCTTCAATCGCGCTCACCAGCGCTTCGTCTTCCGCCATGAAACCGTAGCCGGCGAAAATCGAGTCGTGACCGTTTTCCTTGGCAATCGCAATGATCTGCTGGATACGCTGGGTGCGCTCTTCCTTGTTGCCACCGGTGTAATCCGGCACGCGGTGGACGCGGTCAGGATCGGTCAGCAGGCGCAGTTCCGGCGCCAGTGCGTTGTTGTAGGTGATGGAATCCTTTTCCGACAGCAGAATGCCGTACTGGGTGATGCCCATCTCTTCCCACACATCCATGACTTCCTTGCGGATGGGGCCGCGACAAATGATCAGCGGCTTCATGTCGGTGCAGTCGAACTGGCGCACCCATGCGGAATCGTTCGCGGTGCGGCGGCGCTGCTTGTGGATCAGCGGGTTGTTCGTATACAAGCTGTAGTTGCCCATGATGTTTCAAATCCTCTTCAATTCTTGTTGAACCACTTAGTGGAATTCGCGCTGCACGCCGCCCATTGGCTCGGGCTTGTAGTGGCGCAACAGGAAGTTGAGGTTGGTGGCCAGGCTCTGCCGCAGATCGTACGGCATCACCAGCTGGGAAATGGAGCCCAGGCTCAACGCTTCCTTCGGGTTCATCAATTCTTTTTCATAACGGGCAGACAGCGCGGCATCCTGCTGCTTGGCCCAGGCTTCCACGTCAGTGGTGGCCTGGGATTTGGCGGCGGCTTCGCTCTTGCCGCTGGCAACCAGTTCCGCAGTGCGCTCGGCGATACGGCTCTTCATCGCAGCGCGGATCGACTGCATTTCTTTCTTGTACACGAACTCTTTACCGGCCGGGCCCATTACGGCCAAGCGAGTGGTGGGCAGTGCCAGCACCACGTCGGCGCCGGTAGCGTAGCTGTTGAACGCCGCATAGGCGCCACCGAAGGCGTTGCGCACGATCAGCAGGATACGCGGGGTGCGCAGGTCGATGATGGAATCCAGCATGGCGCGACCGGCCTGCACGATACCGTTGCGTTCCTGGTCGGTGCCCGGCAGGAAGCCGGTGGTGTCTTCGATAAACACGACCGGAATGTTGTACACGTTGCAGAAGCGGATGAAGCGCGCGTTCTTGTAGGACGCCGCGATGTCGATCTGGCCGGACGACACGGCGCTGTTGTTCGCCACGATGCCCACCACGTGCCCACCCAGACGGGCGAAGGCGCAGATGGTGTTTTGCGCGCGGTCAGGCTGGAATTCGGTGTAGTCGCCGTGGTCGCAGACCTGCTGGATCAGGATGCGGATGTCGATCGGCGTGTTGTAACCGGTGGACGAGTTGAAGGCTTTCTTGAACAGGATGTCCGCGTCCCAGGTCTTGCGGGTGATCGGGTCGGAGGTTTCCAGAAACGGCGCCAGGCTGGCGTTGTTGTCCGGGAAGTAACGCAGCAGTTCTTTCGCCTTGCGCAGGGCGGTGACTTCATCGGGCACCACGAAATCGGTAACGCCGGACTGGCCATGCACGCCGGGGCCACCCAGCTGGTCGGCGGTGACGTCTTCGCCCAGAACCGATTTCACCACACCCGGGCCGGTCAGGCCGAAGAAGGTGTTCTGCGGCTGGATCATGAAGCTGCCCTGACGCGGCAGGTAAGCGCCGCCACCGGCGTTGTAGCCGAACATGCACATAATGCTGGGCACCACGCCGCTGATCTTGCGCAGGGCGGTGAAGGCTTCCGAGTAACCGTCCAGACCACCCACACCGGCAGGCACATAGGCGCCGGCGGAGTCGTTCATGCCGATCAGGGGAATCTTGCGCTCGCCCGCCAGCTTGATCAGGCTCGCCAGCTTGCGGCCGTTGGTGGCGTCCATGGAGCCGGCGCGCACTGTAAAGTCATGGCCATACAGGGCCACGTCGCGACCATCTACATTGATGATGGCAGTCACAATGGAAGCGCCATCCAGGTTCTTGCCCCAGTTCTGGTACAGCACGATGGGATCTTGGTCGGTGAGCACCTTGATCCGCTCCCACACCGTCATCCGCTGTTTCAGGTGCTGCTTCTCGATGGCAGGCACGCCAGCGGCAGTCTCGGGACGCTGCATGAGCTCCCAGCCTTCCGTCAGCGACTGCTCGTAGATGCCCGGGGTACGGCCGATTTCGCCGGGGATTTTGAATTCCTTGGTTTCCGGGGCCTGGAAGGGATTTTCCAGCGACGGAATGAGCTTCTTGTTGATACCCATGCTGATAACGTCTCTATATGTGAGTATGGAGTGAACGCAAACAATTGGTCGTGGCTGGCAAATCCAGCCGGAGAAAATCGGGTACGCGGGGCGCAGCATTATCCGGGTAATGTGACTGGCCGGACAATAGCCAATTCGCTCAAATCCCATGACTAATTGCGACAGCAAAACACCCCTGCGCGCCCTGCCCGGTCATGCCTTGTTATGGCGCCATGGCGGCGGAAAAAGCAGGCAATGTGCGGGTCAGGGGCTTGAAAAAGGCGGCCATTATCCCACAGAAGTTTTGCCTTTTCAGCCTTGGAAGCGTCCCGGCAACAGTCCGCAACAACTTTCCCGCGACACTCCGCCGGGGGATGCGCATAATGCGCGCCATGAATCTGCTACTGCTTGATCCCCTGGAATGGCCCGCCGGCACCGCCCGGGCCCTGCTGCGCCTGACGGGCCACCGCGCCGACCACGTCCGCACCGTATTGAAAGCCGCTCCAGGCGACAGCGTACGCATCGGTGTGCTGGACGGTCTGACTGGTCTGGCGCGGGTAGAAGACTTGTCTGCGCAGGAAGTGGTGCTGGACGCGGTGCTGGACACCCCCCCACCGCCGCCCCTGCCACTCACCCTGCTGCTGGCCCTGCCCCGCCCCAAGGTATTGCGCCGGGTGCTGCAGGCGGCCACCAGCCTGGGCATCAAGCAGATCCACCTGATCAACAGCTTCCGGGTGGAAAAGAGCTACTGGCAGACCCCCTTCCTGCAGCCCGACTCCATCCATCAGCAACTGCGACT
>JBMOPR010000792.1:0-5819 GCA_049323075.1 Pseudomonadota bacterium | reverse complement strand
CCACTATCTGCTGGGCGAAGACGCCATCACCGAACTGACCCGCCTGCAGGACCGGGTGCCCCCCTTCGGTGAGGATGCCGCCTTCGCCATTATTGAAGCGGAACTGAAGCGCCCCATCAGCGAACTGTATGGCAGCCTGGAGCGCAAGCCGCTGGCCTCGGCGTCGGTGGCGCAGGTGCATTCCGGCACCTTGAAAGACGGCCGCGAAATCGTGGTGAAAGTCATCCGCCCCGGCCTGGAGAACATCGTCGAGCAGGACCTGGCGCTGCTGCTGACCGGTGCCCGCTTCCTGGAAAAAGTCGCCCCCGAAACCAAGCGCTTCCATCCGGCGCAGGTGGTCACCGATTACCGCCACATCCTGCTGGGAGAACTGGACCTGGGCCAGGAAGCCGCCAACGCCGCCCAGTTCCGCCGCAACTTTGAAGATTCGCCCCTGCTGTATGTGCCCGAGATCCACTGGAACCTGAGCACCAGCAAGGTTCTTACCATGGAGCGGGTGTATGGTGTGCCGGTATCGGACACCGCCACCATGAAAGCTGCCGGCGTGGATCTGGCCCAGATGTCGGAAATCGGCGTGGAAATCTTCTTCACCCAGGTGTTCCGCGACAACTTTTTCCATGCGGACATGCATCCGGGCAACGTGATGGTGTCGCTGAAAGACCCGGCCAATCCGCAATACCTGTCACTGGACTGCGCCATCGTCGGCACTCTGTCCAAGTCCGAGCGCTTCCTGCTCGCCCGCCAGCTGATGGCCCTGCTGGACAAGGACTACGAACAGATCGCCCTGCTGATGATCGAAGCCGGCTGGGTGCCGTCCACCATCCGGGTACAGGATTTCCAGAATGCCCTGCGCACAGTGCTGGAGCCCGTACTGGAGCGCCCGCTGCACGAGATCGAATTCGGCCCCGTACTGATCCGTCTGTTCCAGACCGCACGCCGCTTCGAAATGCAGGCCCTGCCCCAGTTCGTGCTGCTGGAAAAGACCCTGATCCATGTGGAAGGCCTGGGCCGCCAGCTGTACCCGGAACTGGATATCTGGGCCATTGGCCGGCCCCTGCTGGAACAGTGGATTCGCGACCAGATCGGCCCGTCTTCCATAATGCAGAGCATCAAGCGCAACGCCCCGGCCCTGGCAGAAGCGCTGCCAAATCTGCCAAAAATGGCGTGGGACGCCCTGCACGAACTGCGCACCTTGAGCGAGAACCAGCACAAGCTGCTGGAAAAAGTGGAACATCGCCACCTGAAACAGCTGCGCAGGGATCGCATTTTCACCCTCCTGGGGCTGGTCGCCCTGGGGCTGGGTATCAGCTGGGCCGCCAATCCGGGCTGGGTGCCGGCGTGGTCGGACGTGCCCACCGGCGCCTGGCTGATAGGCATCACCGGTTTACTGTTGTTGCTTAACCGGTTAAGGTCTCCGGCGGACTATTAATGACCACCCCTACCAGATAATGGTCAATTGGCAACTACTTCGCCCTATAATGCGCCCATGAGTGACATACTGAAGGCACTGGATGCAGTGCTGGAACAACGCAAGCAGGCCGCCCCGGACAGTTCCTACGTGTCCAGCCTCTACCACAAGGGTCTGAACAAGATCCTGGAGAAGGTGGGCGAGGAAACCACGGAGATGCTGATCGCCGCCAAAGACGCGGAACGCAGCGGCCAGATGGATGATCTGATTTATGAGACGGCAGACGTCTGGTTCCATACCCTGGTGGCACTGCACCAGATGGGCCTGTCCTCTGACGCCGTATTGAAAGAGCTGGCCCGGCGGTTCGACCTGTCCGGTCTGGTGGAAAAGGCAAACCGCGACAAGAAATAATCAACGATATGTAAAGGAGTTCCCCATGGGATTGAGTTTCTGGCATTTGGTGGTGGTTCTGGTGATCGTGATGCTGCTGTTCGGCACCAAGCGGCTGGGCAATATCGGCAGCGATCTGGGCAACGCCATCAAGGGCTTCAAGAAAGCCATGAACGAGGATGATGAGAAAGCCAAAACCGAACAGCCGCAGGCAAAAGTCGAGCAGAAGGCTGACAACGTCATCGACGTGACGCCGGAAAAGAAAAAAGACCAGGCCTGAGTTTGACGCTGCATGTTTGATATTGGTTTTTTTGAACTGGTGATGGTTGCGGTCGTCGCCCTGCTGGTGCTGGGCCCCGATCGGCTGCCTCATGCCGTGCGCATGACGGGCGCTTTCGTGGGCAAGATCCGCCGCACGGTGGCGACCGTGCGCGACGAGTTCGAGCGCGAAGTGCAGATGGCCGAAATGCAGCAGCGCATCAAGGAACAGTTGGAAAAAGCCGGCCTTGAGGATGCTCGCAAGGCACTGGAAGACAGCAAGAAAGCGGTGGAAGACACACGGCACGCCCTGCAGCAAAACGTGATTGCGCCGCCCGCTGCCGCGGTGGCCGTTCAAGACGATGCCGATACCCGCCACAGCGAACCTTCGCCTGAAAATGCCGCACCCGCACCACCACCGGAACCGGTTGCCCCCCCTGAACCTGACAAGCCCGCACGTCCATGACCAATCCGAACACGCCGGACGATCCCACTACCCACATGCCGTTGATCGAACACCTGATCGAACTGCGTACCCGTTTGATCCGGTCGCTGGCCGCGTTCGTGGTACTGTTCTGCGGCCTGGTGTATTTCGCCAACGACATCTACGAAATCGTGTCGAAGCCGATCCGCGATCAGTTGCCGGAAGGCACCACCATGATCGCCACTGACATCACGGCCACCTTTTTCGCGCCGTTCAAGCTGACCATGGTGGTGGCCCTGTTCCTGGCCATGCCCGTGATACTGCATCAGGTGTGGAAATTTGTTTCCCCCGGGCTGTATGCCCATGAAAAGAAAGTCGCGATTCCCATGCTGGCAGCCAGCATCCTGCTGTTCTACACCGGCATTGCCTTCGCCCACTTTCTGATTTTCCCGGTGATCATGAATTTCTTCGCCCTGTCGGGTCCGGAAAGCGTAGTGGTGACACCGGATATTTCGCAGTACCTCAGCATCGCCCTGAAACTGTTCTTGGCTTTCGGGCTGGCATTCGAGATTCCCATCTTCACCATGCTGATCATCTGGTCCGGCATGTTCACCGTGAAGGAACTGGCAGACAAGCGCCGTTACGTGATCGTATTCTGTTTTGTGGTGGGCATGTTCCTCACTCCGCCCGACCCCTTCTCGCAAACCATGCTGGCGGTGCCCATGTGCCTGCTGTTCGAACTGGGATTGCTGTTCGGACGGATGGTGGATAAAAAAGCCGAGCCTGTCGCCGATGAAAAAGAAGCCGCCGGTTCCTAGGAAAGTATTTCCGGTGCGCCTGCTGCTGGCCTGGTTGCTGGCAGGCTGGCTGGTGTCGGTGCAGGTGGTTGCGGCCACGCACGACTCCACACATTTTGTCCACGAACATACCCAGTTGTGCGATCTACTGGGGCACGCCGGGCACTTTCCCGGTGTTGCCTCGCAACCGCTGCAACTGGCTCTTTTCGCCGCGCCTGTCGTTGATCCAGCCGCCACCCTGGCACTGGTTCAGCCTGCAACCACCTACCCGGCCTTCCACTCCCGCGCGCCACCGCGCTGATACCTGCGTCTTCACCCAACTAACATTTCGCTGAGCGTCGCTGTACTGGCTGCCGTCTGCATTTCTGCTGCGTGTTTGCCCACGTGCGCCGCTCGCACCAAACCCGATTAAAGACCAGGGAACCACTTCCATGTCGAATGCATCCTCCGTGCGCGCGCAAACCGTCGCACTCCTATTTGCACTTCCGTTTGCAGTACAGCCCCTGTCCGTGCACGCCCAGGCCGGCACCATCACCAGCACCGAATTCAACCCTGCCATCAGCCTGATTCTGGACGGCTACTACGCTGACTATCACGACGAATTTGCCCTGCCCGGTTTCCAGATCGGTGGCGAAGCCGGCCTGCCGGAAAAAGGCTTTGGGCTCGGCCATACCGAACTGGGCGTCAGTGCCAATATCGACGACTGCTTTTACGGCAGCGCCACCCTCGCCTTCCACGACCACGAGGGGGAAACCGAAACGGAACTGGAGGAAGCCTTTGTGGAAACCCTCGGGCTGGGTCAGGGCTTCACCGTGAAAGGCGGCAAGTTTTTCTCGCACCTGGGTTACCTGAATGCCCAGCACGAACACGCCTGGGATTTTGCCGACGCACCGCTGGTTTACGCGGCCCTGTTTGGCAACAAGCTGGTGGATGAAGGCGTGCAGGGCCGCTGGCTGGCTCCAACGGAATTCTTTCTGGAGCTGGGCGCGGAGATCACCCGGGGCGACGGCTTTCCCGGCGGCGAGAATGATGGCAACGAGGGACAGGTTCTGTTCGCCAAAATCGGCCACGACCTCTCCACTACCGCCAGCTGGCAGCTGGGCGTGTCGGGATTTCGCACCAATTTCCTCAGCCGCAGCGGCGCAGGTCACGAGCATGAAGGTGAGCAGGAAGCGGCCGAGTTCGTGATGAATGACGGCGACGTGGAAATCATCGGGGCGGATGCGGTATTCAAGTGGGCTCCCACCGGCAACAGCCGCGAACAGCAGCTGGTATTGCAGGCGGAATATTTCCAGCGCGATGAAAATGCCACGATCGATTTCGCCGAGGACGGCAACAATCTGGTGGCGGATTATGACGGCGAGCAATCCGGCTACTACGCGCAGGCGGTGTATCGCTTTTTGCCTGCCTGGCGCGTTGGCGCCCGATACGACGCCATCGAAGCCGACAACACACTGATGGAACTGGAAGCCAATGGCATCGACCTGGCGGAATTTCTGGACGATACCGGTTTCGACAACACCGACACCATCAGCCGCGAAACCTGGATGCTGGATTATTCCCGCAGCGAATTCTCCCGCCTGCGCTTCCAGTACAGTTACAGCGAACTGCCGGACGATCGCGATGAACTGTTCCTGATCCAGTACACCATGAGCCTGGGTGCCCACGGCGCCCACCGCTACTGAACCGGATCGAGGAGAAATGTACGTATGCGTCTTTTTATTCTTATCGTTCTGCTGCTGGCCCCCGCCAGCAGCTTCGCCAAACTGCAGATATTTGCCTGCGAGCCGGAATGGGCTGCGCTGAGCGCCGCACTCGCCGGTGATCAGGCGGACATTTTTACCGCCACAACGGCACGGCAGGACCCGCATCATATCGAAGCGCGACCATCGCTGATCGCCAGGATGCGCAACGCGGATCTGGTGGTCTGCAGCGGCGCCGAGCTGGAAACCGGCTGGTTGCCGTTGCTGCTGCGTTCATCTGCCAATCCGAAAGTGCAGGTGAACCAGCCCGGCTATTTTGAAGCGGCCCTGCAGGTGGAGCGGCTGGATATTCCTGCGCAGCTGGATCGCAGCGCCGGCGATGTGCACAGTCAGGGCAACCCCCATGTGCATCTCGATCCTCACCGGCTGCTGAAAATCGGCGCGGCCTTGAGCGCGCGGCTGCAGGCCATCGATGCGGACAATGCCGACGGCTATCGCCAACGTCTGCAACAGTGGAGCGCTGACTTTTCCGGTGCGATTGCGCAGTGGGAACAGCAGGCAGCGACCTTGCGCGGCAGAAAAGTAGTGGTGTACCACGACAACTGGAAGTATCTGGTGGAGTGGCTGCAGCTGAAACAGGTGGCCACGATTGAACCCAAGCCGGGAATTCCTCCCAGCGGCGCGGATCAGAAACGTCTGCTGGAAACACTCAATGCCGATAAACCGGCGGCGATTCTGGTGGCCGCTTTTGAAAATGCCAAAGCCGCGCACTGGCTGGGCGAAAAAATGCAGGTACCCGTGATCGTGCTGCCGTTCACGGTCGGTGGTGATGAACAGAG
>JBMOPR010000791.1:0-5824 GCA_049323075.1 Pseudomonadota bacterium | reverse complement strand
CTGCGATGATGTATCAGCTGGCAAAGCTCGGATTTTCGCAGAGCTATACGTATTTCATCTGGCGCAATACCCGGCATGAACTGGTCGAATATCTGACGGAGCTGACCGGATCAGCACCACGGGATTTTTTCCGGCCGCATTTTTTCGTCAACACCCCGGATATCAATCCTCACTTTCTGCAAACATCGGGGCGAGCCGGCTTTGTCATCCGCGCCGCACTGGCGGCCACCCTGTCTGGCCTGTGGGGTATCTACAGTGGTTTTGAACTGTGCGAAGCCGACGCGATTCCGGGGCGGGAAGAATACTGGCGCTCGGAAAAATACGAAATAAAACATCGAAACTGGAAAGCACCGGGCAACATCATTGACATCATTGCGCAACTGAACAGAATACGGCGCGCCAATCCGGCCCTGCATACGCACATGGGCGTCCGTTTTCATGACGGTGGCAATGAACGGATCCTGTATTTCAGCAAGGCGGCTCGCGCCGTGAACAACTATCTGCTGATAGCCATCAGCCTGGACCCGCATCAGGGCCAGGAAGCGGTTCTGCCGTTTCCGGCGGCCTGCCTTGGGCTTCCCGCTGACGCCGAATATGAAGTGGAAGAGTTGATGCGCGGGCAGCATTTCCGTTGGCGCAACGAGCCCCATCACTGGTACTTCAATCCGGATGAACTGCCACTGGCCATCTGGCGTGTTCGGACCGTCGGTGCGGAAAAGGTAGCATCAGGAGCGCACTGATATGCTGCAGACCGTGACTGACATGAAAGCGGTGGCGAATGCGCAGGGTGGCACGATTGCGTTTACCGATGACCCTCAATGGTATAAGGACGCCATCATTTATCAGTTGCATGTCAAATCCTTCTTCGATGCGAATAATGATGGAATCGGGGATTTCGAGGGATTGATCAGCAAACTCGATTACATATCCAGTCTGGGTGTCAATGCGATCTGGTTGCTCCCGTTTTACCCCAGCCCGCGGCGTGACGACGGCTACGACATTGCAGATTATCGCGCAGTGCATCCGGATTACGGCAATCTGAAAATAGTAAAGCGCTTTCTGGCCGCTGCCCATGCGCGCGGCCTGCGCGTCATTACGGAGCTGGTGATCAATCATACCTCTGACCAGCATCCGTGGTTCCAGCGGGCGCGCAGGTCCAGTCCGGGATCGGCGGCCCGCAATTACTATGTCTGGTCCGACAGCGATCAGCGTTACGCTGGAACCCGCATCATTTTCCTCGATAGCGAAGTCTCGAACTGGACCTGGGACCCGGTGGCGAATGCCTATTTCTGGCACCGGTTCTATTCCCATCAGCCGGACCTGAATTTCGACAATCCGCAGGTGCTCAAGGCGGTGCTGGGGGTTCTCCGATTCTGGCTCGGGCTGGGTGTCGATGGCCTGCGGCTGGATGCCGTACCCTATCTGGTCGAAAGAGAAGGCACGTCGAACGAAAACCTGCCGGAAACCCACGCCATTCTGAAGCGGATCCGTGCAGAAATCGATGCGGCCTTTCCTGGTCGCATGCTGCTGGCGGAAGCAAATCAATGGCCAGAAGATACGCAGCAGTACTTCGGCAACAACGACGAATGCCATATGGCCTTCCATTTTCCGTTGATGCCACGCATGTATATGGCACTGGCCCAGGAAGATCGCTTTCCGATTACCGACATTCTGCGGCAGACACCGGATATTCCCGAGCAGTGTCAGTGGGCAATATTTCTGCGCAACCACGATGAGTTGACACTGGAGATGGTGACTGACCGTGAGCGCGACTATTTATGGCAGAAATATGCCACCGATCCGCGAGCGCGAATCAATCTTGGTATTCGTCGCCGTCTGGCACCGCTGCTTGAATACGACCGCCGGCGCGTCGAACTGTTGAATTCGCTTCTGCTGTCGATGCCGGGCACACCGGTGATTTACTACGGCGATGAAATCTTCATGGGTGACAATATCTATCTGGGGGACCGCGATGGTGTGCGTACACCAATGCAATGGTCGCCAGATCGCAACGGTGGATTTTCCCGTGCGGATCCGCCCCGTCTGGTGTTACCGCCCATCATGGATTCTCTCTCCGGATTTGCTTCGGTCAACGTAGAGGCGCAGTCACGGGATCCGCATTCGCTGCTGAACTGGATGCGGCGCATGCTGGAAATTCGCAAGCGTCAGAAAGTGTTTGGTCGTGGTTCACTCAAACTGCTGACACCCGCCAACCGTCGTATCCTGGCGTATCTGCGCAGCAGCGCCGATATCGCCGGTGCCGTTGCTCCCGGTACATCCGCCGAGACGGTTTTATGCGTGGCCAATGTGGCCCGGTCGGCGCAGGCGGTTGAGCTTGACCTGTCTGCTTTTGCTGGGCGCGTACCCGTGGAAATGATTGGTGGAGCCACATTCCCGCCAATCGGCCGCCTGCCGTATCTGCTGACATTGCCGCCTTATGGTTTCTACTGGTTCCTGCTGGCTGAAAACAGTGCCATGCCCGCCTGGCACGTGCCGTATCCTGAGCCCATGCCCGATCTGTTGACCCTTATCCTGCCTGACGGCATTCAGGGTTTGCTGTCAGTGACCATTTTGCAACGGCTGGAGCGCGATATTCTGCCGGCCTATCTACCCATGCGGCGCTGGTTTGCCGCGAAAAATGAGGCACTGGCGTCGGCGCGGCTGGTGGATGCCTGTGTGCTGGACGACAAGTCCGCATCGATTGTCGTCACAGAAGTGGCGGCAACAAGCGCCAGTGGCACGGCCCGTTACCTGTTGCCATTGGGACTGGTGGATGAAACCGCTCTCGGTGGACCATTGCCAGAGCAGCTGGCGCTCGCCCGCACGCGGAGCGGTAAGCATCTGGGTTACCTGACGGATGCTTTTGCACTGAAGGCGTTTGGCAATCTGCTGATCCGGTTACTGAGTCGGGAGGCCTGTTTGCCGGCGCGGAATGGAGAAGTCCGCTTCTGTCGGGCGCATGCGGACCTGCCGTTGCTGCCGCTGGATGATGCGGATGTGCGCTGGATCGGAGTAGAGCAGTCGAACAGCTCGCTGGTGGTAGGCGATGCGGTAATCATCAAGATAATCCGGCGAGTGGTGGACGGCCAGCATCCAGAAGCAGAAATGAGTCGTGAACTTACTGCCCGTGGCTTTGCCAACACAGCGCCCATGCTGGGAGAAATCGTTCGGATCGATCAGCAAGGTGTTCCCCATGTCTGGGCGATCGCGCAGGGTTTCATACACACGCAGGGCGATGGCTGGAGCTGGATGCAGAGTCTGCTGGAGCGACTGCGCCAAACCACAATGCTGGCAGTTGATGACGCTGTATTGCTCGATTGCACACTGCTGCAACGTGAGATCGCTGAATTTGCCGGTATCATTGGCCGGCGATTGGGTGAAATGCACGGTGTACTGGCAGCGCCTTCCGACAATCCGGATTTCACACCTGAAATCGCCGATAAGGATCAGTGTGTGCGTTGGACGAGGTCAGTGCAGGAGCAGGTTGATGCAGCGCTTGCCGTGCTGGCGCAACCCCATAGCTGGGCTGAATCATGGCAGGCTGAAGCGGCACTTGCATTGGTGAATGCGCGCGCATTTTTGCATGCAGCCGTGCAGCGGTTGGCGGCTTCCGGTCATGGCGCGTTGTGTTGTCGCATTCACGGCGACCTGCATCTGGGGCAGGTACTGGTCGCGCAGCAGGACGCATACTTCATCGATTTTGAAGGGGAGCCTGCACGTCCGCTGCAGGAACGCAGGGCGAAGAACAGCCCGCAACGGGATGTGGCCGGTATGCTGCGTTCACTGGATTATGTGATTGCCAGAGCAGGCAATGGTGCCTCTGCACTCTTCGATGCATTGCTGGAGGAATGTGGTAGCGCCATTCATCACGCGTTTCTGAATGCATACCGGCAAGCGGCCGAAAAATGGGAGATCAGCGGGACTGAGTCAACGGGAAGCCTGGTCGTGCTTTTTCTTCTGGAAAAAGTGGCATACGAAGTTGTATATGAGGCCACCAATCGACCCGACTGGCTGCCAGTGCCTTTGCTGGGGATGGTCAGGCTGGCAGAGCGCCTTGGGCTTGCGTCCATTCCGGGGCCAGCGGCGCGCGGCAACGCCGAAGCATTGCGAAAGCGTAGCGTGTAGAAAATTTCGTCAGGGAATCGTTCGGAAAATTAACTCAATATTGTCATGATAAAAACACTGAAAGAATGCAGGGGAATATGTTTTTCCACAAGCAAAGGCGCTTGGTAAAAAATCACCAGGCGCCCTTTTGTCAGCGGCAGTCAGCCGCTCCTGCTATGCGCTGAGTTTACGCTCGAATTCCTTCACTTCGCGTTCGACGATATCGCGTGCCCGACCGGTGCGCTCTTGTATGCGTCCGATCAGATATTCACGGTTGCCCTCCAAAACATCAAGGTCGTCGTTGGTGAGTTTGCCCCACTTGCGTTGGGCGTCGCCTTTCAATTGTTTCCACTTACCTTTGATGATATCTTCGTTCATGGTCGTGTTTCTCCCTGGTAAAGATACAGATCGTTCTTGCATGAAGTATATTGTCGGCCGATTGGATTAAAGTGGTGGTGGCCGACGTCCCACAACTAGCGATATGACCAGCGCGATTAACGCTGCCACAAACAGTATTTTGGCAATCAGTGTGGCACTACCGGCGATGCCGCCGAATCCCAGTGCTGCAGCGACTACCGCAATTATCAGAAGCAACAGTGCGTAATAGAGCATTTTCATTCACCTCTGTTTTTGGCTTCCTCGTCGTTATGGATGTCTAATCAGGATTCATGCCAATGTGAGGTGTGCCGAAATCAGGGGTTTGCAGCCTGTCAGCCCGGCGGAAGTCGCAGAAGTTCAGCAAGCCTTGCAACGGTAACCGCAAGAGTTACAAATGGCGGGCGTTGCAACGGGTGGCCAGCGCAATTTCAGCTGTGCTACTGCTTGCCAGCGATAATGATTCATCCGTTTGCGGTTGGCCGGGCAGTATGCCGCAGTCATTAATCCCTTCGGCCGTAGCTGGCCGGATAAGAGCATCGATAGCCGATGAGTACATCCGAACTGCCACCTCCTGTTACCAGCGATCCTGTCAGTGATCGAGCCTTCCGTACCGTTCTTGCCCGACAAGTGGTGGTGCCACTGGGATTTGGTCTGGTCACCATTGTTTTTTTTGTGGTGATTATCTATTACCTGCTGTCATTGAGCCGATGGATGGAAAGCACGGAGGAAATAGTCAGTGATTCCAATCTTCTGATGCAGCTGCTGGTGGATCATGAAACAGCCGTGCGCGGATTTGTCATAACGGGTGAGGAAGAGTTTCTCGAACCCTTTCGCCTTGCCGAACGGCGGGTAAAACCGATCATTGAAAAGATCCAGACGAGTCTGGGTAAGGATGAGCGGATTCAGCGCGGCAGACTTGATAGCGTCTACGAAAGCTATGAAGAATGGCTGCAGTATGCCAACCGATTGGCGGACGCAAAACGTCAGAATCTGAAGTCCTTCGAAATGGTGAATTCACGCGAGGGCAAAAGATTGATGGACCAGATGCGTTTGCTGATCGCCGAATTTGTTGCCCAGGCAAAACTGGTCAAGGCCGAACACCGCAGCCAGGCGAATCTGCGGGTGGTCGTGCTGTCCGTCACCTACTTCCTGATCAGTCTGCTGTTCAGTGGACTGATGGCCTATGGTGGTCGGCGGCAGTTGCGGGATCTCTCGTACACCTATGCCCGCCTGATGCACCGGCAGCAGGAGCAGACCAGGGCGCTTGAGGAGGAAGCCTGGCTTCATGCAGGGGAGAGTGGCGTGGCGGACTGCATTATCGCCCAGCCTTCAACGCTGGCCC
>JBMOPR010000790.1:0-5886 GCA_049323075.1 Pseudomonadota bacterium | reverse complement strand
GACCATGAACAGAAAGCACACCACCACGCTGATGATGAACGCAATGACCTGATTTTTGGTGGTGGCGGAAATGCAGGAGCCAATCGCCAGCAGGCCGCCGGCCATCAGCCAGCTTCCCAGATAGCTGGCGACGATCACGCCGTTGTCGGGATCGCCCAGGTAATTCACGGTGATCCAGATCGGAAACGTCAGCACCAGCGCGATGCCGGTGAATACCCAGGCCGCCAGAAATTTGCCCAGCACCATGTCACGCAGGGTGATTGGCAATGTCATCAGCAATTCCAGCGTGCCGCTCTTGCGTTCCTCCGCCCACAGCCGCATGGACAGCGCCGGCACCAGGAACAGATACAGCCAGGGATGGTAGGCAAAAAAGCCGCGCAGATCCGCCTGCCCGCCCTGAAAGAAATTGCCGAAGAAAAAGGTGAAGGAACCCGCCAGCACCAGGAAGATAAGAATGAAGACGTACGCCAGCGGCGTAGCGAAATAGCTGGCCAGTTCGCGTTTCAGAATCACGGTCAGGTTATTCATCAGGCCACCTCACGGGTAATGTCGCGGAACACTTCATCCAGGCGGCCGCGCTCCACGTGCAGCTCGCGCACCTGCCATTGGTGTTGCTGGATGGCGTTGTTCACCACTTCAAACAGTTGCTGTCCGGCTTTGGGGAACACGATCAGGGTGTGATCCTCGCCGGCCTCGATGTGATCCACCTGCGGCAGCGCGGACAGGATCTGCTGCGCGTTGCTGGCGTGCTCCAGGCCCAGGGTCACGGCGCCATGGAAACGGGAACGGGCTTCCAGTTGCGCCGGGGTGCCGTCCGCCAGGATTTTGCCGCCGGCAATGATGATCGCGCGGGAGCAGACGGCGGACACTTCTTCCAGAATGTGGGTGGAGACAATGACAATCTTGTCTTTCGACAGGTTGGCGATCAGGTTGCGCACTTCGTGCTTCTGGTTCGGGTCGAGGCCATCGGTGGGCTCGTCCAGGATCAATACCTGCGGATCATGGATGATGGCCTGGGCCAGGCCGACCCGGCGCCGGAAACCTTTCGACAGGGTTTCGATGGGCTGGTTGAGCACCTTGTCCAGTTGCAGCGCGTGCTGGCAGCGTTCCACGCGGGCGGCCAGTTCGGCGCCCCGGTAACCGCGTACCTGGCCGATGAAGCGCAGGAACTGCAGCACTGTCATATCGCCATAACTGGGGGCCCCTTCCGGCAGGTAGCCGATCAGCTGCTTCGCCTTCACCGGGTGGTGGGCAACATCGTGGCCCATGATGGTCACCTGGCCCGACGTGGGCGCCAGAAAACCGGTGATCATCTTCATGGTGGTGGACTTGCCGGCGCCGTTGGGGCCCAGGAATCCCAACACCTCGCCCGGTGCTACCGTAAATGAGAGTCCGTTCACCGCCGTGAACTGGCCAAACTTCTTGGTCAAGTTGTCGATTCTGATCATGGTGGTTCCTTTCCCGATTACCCAAGCCTGGCGCAGGCCACCGGCAAACTCCAAGGTATGCCCCGCCAGGAATGTTGTGAGAAAAATTTCGCCCCGTTTGACCGGGTTGCGGCTGGATGGTTCGCCGTCAGCGGTCAATTTTTCGAATGCGCACTATAAAAACCGGCCCCTGCCTTTTCAATAGGCCCTCCACCATAACGATTTGTTACAGAGGTGTCGCCCATTGTTTTGCCTGCTCCCTCCTTTGCCTGTATATGCCATTGGGATTAGACTTCAGCCCACTTTTGATCCCCGGGCCCTTTCACAACGGCCGGACTCTTTACGATAGGTAGTTCAATGACGCGCTGGTTAGGACTCGATCTACTCTTTATATGGCTGGTGAGGAAATTCCTGTTCCTGATGGTACGCACCCAGGTGCAGCCCGATGACATCAGCAGGCTCAATCTCGACCCCGCCCGCCCGGTCTGTTACGTGCTGAAGAATGAATCGCTGGCGGATTACCTGGTCGCCGACCAGGAATGCCGCAACCTGGGCCTGCCACGCCCGTCCGACGGATTCAGCCTGGGCACCTTCAACCAGCGTCATGGCGTGTTCTTTCTCACGGAACGGGGCCACTTCTGGCAGCGCAAGGCCATGCTGCAGCGCCAGCCGAAAAAATTGCTGGCCATCGTCGAATGGCTGGAGCAGAACCCGCAGCAGGACATCCAGCTGGTGCCGGTATCGGTATTCTGGGGCCGGGCGCCCGACCGCGAAAATTCCATTTTCAAGATCCTGTTCTCCGACAGCTGGGGCGTACCCGGCTTCTTCCGCAAGCTGTTCATCATTTTCGCCCAGGGCCGTCAAACCCTGGTGTATTTCTCCGAACCGGTTTCGGTACGCACCGTGCTCACCGAAGGGCTGGCAAAGGAACGCACGGCCCGCAAGATCTCGCGCGTGTTGCGCACCCACTTCCGCCGTCTGCGGGAAACCGTCATCGGACCTGACCTGTCACATCGCCGCACCCTGGTGAATGCAATTCTGCGCATGCCCAGCGTGGCCGCCGAAATCGAAGCAGAAACCCGGCGCAACAAGCTCACTTACAAGAAAGCATTCGACAACGCGCGCGGCTACGCCGAAGAAATTGCAGCAGACTATTCCCACGCCGTGATCCGCCTCTACCTGCTGGTGCTGACCTGGCTGTGGAACCGGCTGTATGACGGTGTACAGGTACATGGCCTCGATCGTCTGTACAAGGTGGCGAAGGATAACGAGATCATCTACGTGCCCTGCCATCGCAGCCACATTGATTATCTGCTGATGTCGTATGTACTGTTCGTGAACGGACTGGTACCGCCGCACATCGCTGCCGGCGTCAACCTGAACATGCCGGTGGTAGGCCCGATCCTGCGCCGTGGTGGCGCCTTCTTCATGCGTCGCAGCTTCAAGGGCAACCGCCTTTATTCCGCCGTTTTCAACGAATACCTCAACATGGTGTTCGACCGGGGCTTCTCGGTGGAATACTTCATCGAAGGTGGACGCAGCCGTACCGGCCGCCTGCTGGAGCCCCGCGCCGGCATGCTCAACATGACCGTCCGCAGCTTCCTGCGCACACGGCGCCGTTCCTTCGTCTTCATTCCCGTGCATTTCAGTTATGAAAAGGTGCTGGAAGGCGGCACCTATCTGGGCGAGCTGCACGGCAAGGCCAAGAAGAAGGAAAGCGTGTTCGACATCTTCCGCACCCTGCGCAAGATCAAGGGCACCTTCGGTCAGGTGCACGTCAACGTGGGCGAGCCGATTCACCTGAACCAGTTGCTGGGGGATATTGCCCCCGGCTGGCGCAGCGAAGCCTACGACGACAACGAACCGCCGTCATGGCTGAACGATTCCGTCAATGAACTGGGTAATCGCATCATCACGCACATCAATGATGCCGCTGTGGTGAACCCGGTGAACCTGCTGTGCCTGACCCTGCTGTCGACTACCAAGCTGGCCATGGACGAAAAGGCCCTGGCCAAGCAGCTGGATTTCTACCTGACCTTCCTGCGCCGGATTCCGTATTCCGGCATCGCGGTAGTACCCAGCCTCTCGGGGTCTGACATCATTGCCTATTGTGAACGGCTGGAAATCCTGACGCGGCAGAAGCATCCGCTGGGCGACGTGCTGCGTTTCGACGACGAAAACGCCATGCTGATGACGTACTACCGCAACAACGTCATCCACATGTTTGCGCTGCTGGCCCTGCTGGCCTGCCTGGTGCAGAACAACCGCCGCCTGACGCGTGACACCCTGATCCGGCTGACCCAGCAACTCTACCCCTTCATGCAGACCGAACTGTTCATTCACTGGCAGGAAGCGGAGCTGCCGGAACTGGTGCACCGTTGCGTGGACCTGCTGGTGGAGGCCGGTTACCTGCAGGGCAACGACAGTGAGGTGTGGGCGCCGGACGCCCGCAGCACCGAAAGCATGCATCTGTCGATCCTGGCCAACACAGTGAAGCAATCGCTGGAACGCTTCTACATCACCATCGAGATCCTGCTGAAGTCCGGTTCCGGCGTGCTGCGACGGGCGCAACTGGAAGAAGCCTGCACCCTGCTGGCCCAGCGCATGGCATTGCTGCATGAATTCAGCGGCCCGGAATTCTCTGACAAGGCACTGTTCAAGAATTTCATCCAGGCACTGCTGAAAAACGGGATGCTGTGGATCGATGACAATGGCCTGCTGGCCTATGGTGATCCATTGCGACAGTCGCACGAAGACGCGCACTCCCTGCTGGGTGCAGACACACGGCAGAGCATCCAGCAGATCGCCGAGCTGGATCTGGAAAAAGAAATGCCGATCCAGCCCGAGAAGCCGGTAAAAGAGAAGAAAGAGAAAGAACGTAATTGAGAACCGGACCGGCGGCCGCTACACGACGTACACGTCAAAGCGGCTGCTGGTTCCCTCCAGTTGATGGCCGGGTTTGCGTCCGCCGATGAATTCCGCCTTGCGCGGACGCTTCACCACCACCCGCTTGCGGGCCCGCTGCAACGCCAGCGCCAGCAACGCCTCGGCATCCTCGTCATCCCCCACCACCGCGCGGAACAGCCGCATTTCCTTTTTCACCAAGGCGGTTTTGCCACGCTCGGGGAACATGGGATCGACACAGATCACATCCGGCCAGGCCGCCGGCTCGAGTTGCGCCAGATAATCGTGGGCACTGCCCACGTGAGTTTGAATCCGCGCGCACACCGGCGCGGCATCCCGATCCTCCGCCGCGCGTTTTAAACCGTCCAGCAACAGGCAGGCGATCGCTGGATGCCGCTCCACCAGCGTGACGGAAAATCCCGCCGCCGCCAGCAGAAAGCCATCACGCCCCAAACCGGCGGTGCAATCCAGCACGCTGAGCGGATCGCGGCTGCGTCCCGTCACGGCCTTCACGATCATTTCATGCTGAAAGCGCTGGCTGCGGAATCCGGTTTTGCCGTGCAGGAAATCCACCCGGATCGGATTACCCAATTCCCGGTCGGTCGCCCGCAGCTGAATCCCGTCGTCGTGCCATTCCAGTATCGCCGCCAGATTCGCCGTATCGGGAACGTCGGCATACCAGTGCCCCTGCAGCACGTCAGGCGCAATACCCAGTTGCTGCAAACGCTGGCGCAAGGCCGGCCGGTCCAGGGCAATCCAGGCGGGAACCGATTCAGTCATGGGGGAATTCCGGATATGGACAGAAAAACGTGCAGCCTGTTACTCAGACTATCAGGCAAACACATCCACAGAGCCAAGGAATTCACTCCTGGCGTCGATGGTGCGGCTGAGGCCCTGGTTGGTGCTGTAGGTTTGCAATGCGCGCTGCTGACTGGCGGACAGACTGCCACGATCTGGCAGCGGATAATATTGGGGACTGCGTTGTGTGGAGGCTGCACCACTGCCGGCCAGCACCTGACGCTGCTGCGCGGAGCGGCGGGCGCCATCGCTGATCTGGACATCGGCGTCGATCGTGTCGCCACGGACGACTCGCTCGCGCGCCTTTTCCTGCTCGCGCTGAGCCTGCTGCACGTCCTGCCGCTGCCATTCGCGGGCATAACCTGTGCTGCCAATCTGTGACTGAAACTGGGATCCACCAATCTTCATAGAACCGGTCTGACTGCCTTCAATACTGCCAATGCATAGGGTTGTGGAGATCTGACGCACGAACAGATGTTGAATCAGTATAGCTGCCACCGGCGCAGGCCGGCGCCTAATCAGCTTCTGTTCAATGATCCACAAATAAATTCAACGGGATAGCGCCTACCGTCAGGACGAAACGATATAACCGTCCGCAAATTCCGGTGGCATCCGGCGCGGTTTGCCGGAGTCCAGTTCGATGCAGACCCAGTGGGTCTGCCCCCGCAACACAGTCACGCCATCCGCAGGCCGGATAATCTGATAGCGACGGGTCAGCGACAGCTTGCGGTCATTGTCCACGATCCAGGTGCCCAGC
>JBMOPR010000789.1:1562-5900 GCA_049323075.1 Pseudomonadota bacterium | reverse complement strand
TGTGCGCTGAACCAGGCGGAATCCGTATGGTTCAAGGAACGCGACAAACGGGATGAAGCGCAGAAGCGCTGGGACACGCAGGCCCCCGAAGCCTATGCGCTGCGCGATCAGCTGTTGCGTTCCATGCGCTATGCCTATCGCAACAGTCCCGATCTGATGGACAAGGTGGTGGCCATCGCCGAAGGTGCAGGGCACGCGGACATGATTGCCGATCTGCACAAGCTCGCCGTGCTGGGCCGGGACTTTGCCGAGCCGCTGGTGGCGATCAAACTGGATCTGGCGTTGCTGGATCGGGCGCAGGACACGGCGGATGACATGGGCACGCTGCTGGCGCTGCTGGTGGGCGAGCGTTCCCTGGGCAGCGCGCCGCGGCTGGTTCGGGATCAGGCCTATACGCTGCTGAAGCTGGCGGTGGATGAGGTGCGGGCCTGCGGCCAGTATGTGTTCTGGAATGATGAACGGCGTCGGGATGAGTATTCCAGCCATTACCTGCGCACCATGCGCCGCCAGGCGAGCAAAAAGAATCAGGAAGCCGTCGACGCCACCCCGGATCAGGCGTGATCCACCCCGGCCGGACGCTCTCCCACGGTGTCCGGCCCCTTCCCACGGTTGCACAACCCTTCCCACGCGTCAGTCACCGTCTCCCACGCGGTTATTACCTTTCCCGCGGTTCCGGCAGGTGCTCCCACGGGGCTGGCACCCCGTCCCACGGTTCCCTGGCGTGCTCCCACGGTCCGGGCACGCGCTCCCACGCTACCGGCACGCCTTCCCACGGTTGCAGGACCCTTCCCACGGTCCCCGGACCCTTCCCACGCCATCGTGACCCTTCCCACGGGCGCTCTCGGGTATAATGCCGGGCTTTTAACCCGCTCCAGCCAGAAGCCGCTTCATGTCCGCACCCGATCTGCCGCCGTCCGATTCTTCCCAGCCCACGCCGATCCCGGATGAACCCCGGGCGGGCCGGTTCGACGCACTCAAATCCCGCGTTCTGCCCCGGGTCGCCCCTGTTCTTGCCTTTATGCAACGCCATCCCCGCGCCATTGCGCTGTTCAGCTTCGGCTCCGGCGTGGCCAGTTTTTTCCTGGTGAACCGGCAGAAAAACTCGGCGGGTCTGCTGGCGATCGTGCTGCTGGTGAGCTGGCTGTGGCTGATGCTGGAAAACCTGGTGACGAAAAAGATCGCCCGCCGTTTCGGCCTGGAAATTCCGCCGGCGCTGCTGCGTTACGGCACCCAGATGATTCACCAGGAAAGTCTGTTCTTCGTGCTGCCGTTCTTTTTCGTCACCACCACCTGGAACAGCGGGCAGTCGCTGTTCACCGGGCTGCTGGTGGGGGCGGCGCTGATGTCGATCATCGATCCGGTTTACAACCACTGGCTGGCGGTGCGGCGGCTGGCCTACATGGCTTTCCACACCCTGGCGCTGTTCGCGGTGATGCTGACGGCGCTGCCGGTGATCCTGCACCTCACCACTGACGAAACCTACCGTTACGCCACGGCCGCCACCGTGGTGCTGGCGATTCCCACGCTGTTCCGGCTGGTGCCCGAGGGCGGCAAATGGCAGGGCCTGCTGCGTTTCGTTCTGATGATCGCGGTGCTGGCGGGCGGGCTGTGGGCAGGGCGCCAGTGGGTGCCGCCGGCCACGCTCTGGCTCACCGACGTGCATGTGACCTTTGCGCTGGATGGCAGCCAGCGAACGCCCGGCGCCGGCATCAAAACCCTTACCGAGGCGCAACTGCACCAGCAGGGCCTGTATGCCTACACGGCGATTCGTGCACCCCGGGGCCTGGGCGAGCAGGTGTTTCATGTGTGGCTGCACGAGGGGCAGGAAGTGGACCGCATTCCGCTGAAAATCAGGGGCGGGCGCGAGAAGGGCTATCGCACCTGGAGCCACAAGACCAATTTCCCCGAGCAGGTGACTGGCGACTGGCAGATCCGGGTGGTGACCGAAGGTGGTCAGTTGATTGGTGTGGTGAGGTTCAACGTGACGCCTGGCGCAATGGTCCCGGTCGACAGAATCCCGCAAGCGTCTGACGAAATCGCTGCGCCGCCAGCTGCTGATTCTGCCGATATTTTGTTAAAAGACCCTGCCGGAACTACGATTAATCCGTGAGATATCCGCACAGGCTCTGATATCCAATGGTGAGTACCTCCTTGCCGTTCCGGCTTTGCCGGCTGACATTTCTGGCGCGCTGGCTGGCAGGTCCGGCAGTTCTGGCATGGCCGCTTGCTGTGTTTGCGGTGCACTCGCCGGGGGAGGGTCTGTTTGAACTCTCCATGGAGGAACTCCTCGAAGTAAAAATCACCTCCTCCACCCTGCACGATGAAAGCCTGAAAACCGTACCTTCCTCGATGACCGTCTTCACCCGCGCCGATATCCGCCGCCTGGGCCTGCAGAACCTGCGCCAGCTGACCAGTCTGGTGCCCGGCTATCAGGGTTCTCGGGTGGACGATTCGGTGTTGAGTTACCCCATGTCCAGCCGTGGCCGGCGGGTGGGCGCCAGCGGCAGCGAAGTGCTGGTGCTGATCGACGGCCAGCGCCTGAACAACGACTGGGCTGGCGGCGCCGGTCAGCACACCCAGCTGATTTCCATCGAGAATGTGGAGCGGGTGGAAATGATCCGTGGACCCGGTTCGGCCCTGTATGGCAGCAACGCCATGATGGGGGTGATCAACATCATTACCCGCAGTGAGCGGGAAGTGGTGGTGGAGGCAGGAAGTCACCAGCATCGCCATGCCAGTGCCCAGTGGCGGGCGGAAAGCGAGCGCGCTCAACTGGAAGTCTATGCCCGGGATACCCGCAGCGAAGGCGAGGATCTCACGCTGTTCGAACCCTTCCCCAGCCCGGCCACGCCGGAGTGGGTGGAGAGCCGTGATCCGTTCCGCGCCAATGACCTGTACCTGCATGGCAGCCTGGGTGAATTCTCCATCAACGCCATGGCCACCAGTCGGGACATGCAGCAGTACTATGTGGCGGGCTATGTGGATAACCGCAGCAATGCCCGCGACACCCGCACCGATTTCGTCAACCTGGCCTGGCGCCACAACGTTGCCGATCGGCTGAAGCTGGAAGGGCGCGTCTACCAGATCGACCGCGAGCTGGACATCCGCGCGGCGGTTTCGCTGGTTCCCTATTTCGTTCTGTCGGGTGACACCAGCGAGCGCGAGCTGGGCACCCAGTGGATCCTGCAGGGAGATCAGAATCAGTCGAACTGGCTGGCAGGCTGGGAATGGCGCCAGCCGGAGCTGACGGACACCGGCTACCAGTTTGGTCCGCCCTCCAATCCCGCGCAGGTGCAGGCGTTGCAGGCCGAGGAGGATGGCCGCACCATCCAGGGCCTGTTTGGCCAGTACCAGTATCGCGTGAATGCAGATCTGGAATTGATTGCCGGCTTGCGCCGCGACGATTATTCGGACTTCGGCGATCACCTGAGCCCGCGGCTGGGCCTGGTGCAGCAGGTGGGCGACAGCGAGACCTTCAAACTGCTGTATTCCGAAGCGTTTCGTGCGCCCAGCCGGCTGGAGACGTCGGTGATCAGCCCGGAATTCCAGAGCAATCCGGATCTGAAACCGGAAACGGCGCGCACGGCCGAGCTGATCTGGCTGCATTGTTTTGCCCGCGGCTATGTGGCGACCACCCTGTTCGACACCCGCATCGAGGACGCCATCATGGAATCCGTGACGCCGCTGCTGCGTCGCACCTGGATCAATGATGAGTTGTCTATCTCGGGCCTGGAACTGGAATGGCAATACAACTGGAACGAGCGCTGGCAGTCGCGTCTGGCGTTGACGCGCCTGTTTCAGCTGGACCAGCAAACCAGTTCCGAAGCCGAAAATCTGGCAGGCGGCAGCATCAGCTATGAAAACGCGGGGTGGACCCTGTCACTGCTGGCGAGCTATCAGGGCCCGCGCCAGGATGCCAACGAGCAGGATTTTCCCGCCAGTATCATGACCACGGAATACACCCGGTTCGGTGGCTACAGTCTGGTGGGTGCCCATCTGGCACGCGTGGTTGCTAAAGGGCTGGAGCTGTATCTGCACGCCGATAATCTCTTCGACAAGCAATACCTTTCCCCCGCCAGCCGGGCGCCCAACGATGTCGGTGCGCCTGGCACCGGGCAACTGCTGACCCTGGGCCTGCGCTGGCAACTGTTGTGAGCCGCCCGCACAAATAAAAAAAGCATTCATTGACTATCCGGAAATACCCTGTATGCTGAAGGCCAGCGTTAAGTTCTGCCTGTATTTATGTCCTACCATTTCGAAGTCCAGCATTAATCAGTACTTCGTCCTGTTTTTCATAAGTAATCCAAAACTTGTCTGCTATACCCGCCTGAACAGGGC
>JBMOPR010000789.1:0-1552 GCA_049323075.1 Pseudomonadota bacterium | reverse complement strand
GCACTGTTAAATGGTTCAACGAAAGCAAAGGTTTCGGTTTCATCTCCCAGGAAAACGGCCCTGATGTGTTTGCACACTTCAGCGCTATCCGCGGTGATGGCTTCAAGACTCTGGCTGAAGGTCAACGCGTGCAATTCACCGTGACCAAAGGTCAGAAAGGCCCGCAAGCTGAAAACATCGTCTGCATCTGAGCAGACCGCCGCGCTTCATGAACTGAAGCGCAGCAACAGAAAAAGGCAGGATCTTCGGATTCTGCCTTTTTTTATGACCGCGTTTTTATGTCCACTGCGAAGGTTTGAATGGCCGGGGCGAGCCGCGCGGCCCAGGCCATGGCAGCAACGGGTGACGGGATTTCGTTCTGGCGGATTTCGATCATCGCGCTGGCCAGTCCGCGTCCTTCGCCGTGTACGGGAATTGTGTGGTCGAACGCGTCCTCGATGGGGTAGGGCTGGTTGTAGCCGACGTTGATGTCGCCACTCTGAATCAGTTGGTTGTGCAGGTGTTCGGCAAGACGGGGATCATGCCAGTACGAAACACCCACCTGCCAGGGTCGCTGCTGGCCGTTGAGCGCGGGAGTAAAACTGTGAATGCTCAGCAGCATGGTGGTTGGCGCTTCGCGCGTATCCAGCAGTTGTGCGATGGCCTGATGATAGGGCTGGAATAATGCCGCGATGCGTTGTTCACGTTGCTGTTGCGACAGCTGCTGGTTGCCCGGTATCGTCACGCCCGCGCTCTGTTCGGCAATGGATTCGGGGCTTTGCAGGGGCCGGTTGCAGTCGATCACCAGCCGCGAATAGCCGCTGAGCACCAGCGGTGCATCGAGCAGTTTCGACAGGGCGCGTGCCACGTCCGCAGCGCCTGGGTCCCAGCTGATGTGATCGGCCAGCTGTTGTGCATTCAGGCCCAGGTTTTTCAGGCAGCGCGGCATGCGGTTGGAGGCGTGATCGCACACCAGCACCATTCTTCCCTGGCCGTTGCCGTTGACGATCTCGAATACTGGCGGTTCCTCAGGTTCCAGTAATTGCGCGAGCGGGCTCATGCCAATACATCCTCGTGCACGTCAGTGTTTCACCTCATCCGTCCACACCTTGAAACTTTTCAGCACATTGGGGCCGAATACGTTGCTGATGGGCACGTCGGTGGCATCGCGGCCCTGTGCTATCAGAATATGGCCGATGCGCGGAATATTGTTGCGCGGATCGAACGTGTGCCAGCGGCCATCGAGATAGGCTTCGAACCAGGCGGAAAAATCCATCGGCGCGGGGGTGTAGGGCACACCGATGTCGCCCAGATAACCGGTGCAGTAGCGGGCGGGAATGTTCATGCAGCGGCAAAACGCTATTGCCAGATGGGTGTAATCGCGACAGACACCGGCGCGTTCGTTGTAGGCTTCCAGCGCGGTTTTGGTGACCCGCGCATGCTCGTAGCCAAATTTGATGTGCTGGTGCACAAAATTGCAGATCGCCTGCACCCGGCCCCAGCCCAGCGGCGTGTTGCCAAACAGCGACCAGGCAATTTCCGACAGCCGATCGGTTTCGCAATAGCGGCTACC
>JBMOPR010000788.1:0-5924 GCA_049323075.1 Pseudomonadota bacterium | reverse complement strand
CGGCATTATTTCCAGCTGCCCATTGAAGTGGACCAGTTTATCGGCCTGTGGCAGGGTCTGCCGGAAGACATGCAAAGCCGCCTGCCCGGACCGGACTGCCCGCGAGGCTTGAATAACCGCATCGGCATGAACCTGATCCTGGGTCGCCAGTGCTGGGATGTGCAGAGCAAGTTCCGCGTGCGCATCGATGATCTGGATTATCCGGAGTTCGTCGACATTGCCCCCGGCAGCGAAAAACTGGCGGCGATGAAAGCCATGATCCGTTTTTTCGCCGGCACCGAATTCGATTTCGACATTGAAATCAGCATCGACCAGCGCAAACTGCCGCGACTGGGGCTGGGACAGGTTGCGGTGGTAGCCGGCGTGAAAATCGACGGCGCCAAACTGATGCTGGGCTGGAATTGTTTGATGGAAGCGCCTGCGAGCGTCACCCGCAAACAGATGATCCGCATTCGGTTGAGCGAGTAGCAGGAAAAGCAGTAGAAGATAAGTCATCGGACTACTCGAAAATGGACTCTCTGCGGCATGGATGCCGCAGAGAAGCCCCCAGGGATGGGTTCACGGCGTGTCCAGCTTCGAGTAGTCCGATGACTTATCTTCTGCTCGCTGACATTCACAATCAAAAAACACAGGGAAGCCCAACATGATCAACGTCAATCTGAAATCCTTGGTGGAAAAAATGTCGCCCGCCCTGCGTGACGCGCTGGAAGGCGCCGCAGGACTGTGCATGGCGCGCAGCCATTACAATGTGGAAATCGAGCACTGGCTGCTGAAACTGCTGGAGCAACTGGACAGCGATTTTGTCGCCCTGCTGGACAAGCACCAGATCGACCTGGGCAAGGTGGCCAAGCAGCTCACGCAGTGCGTGGAGAAATTCAAATCCGGCAGTTCGCGCCCCGCGGCATTGTCGCCGTCGATTGTGGACGCCACCAAGAACGCCTGGATGATCAGCTCGGTGGATTTCGGCCATGGCATGATCACCAGCGGCCACCTGCTGGCGGCCCTGCTGCTGGACGACCAGTCCCGTCGCGCGCTGTGCGATTCCGTCGCCGAATTCCGCAACATCGCACCGGAATCCCTGCGTGAAACCGCCCGCGCCACTATCGGCACCACGGGCGAATCGTCACGCGGCGCACCGGTGCCGGAAGGTGCCGCGCAGAATGCCGCCGCTGTGCGCCCCACCAAAACCCCGGCGCTGGACAAGTTCACCGTCAATCTCACCGAGCGCGCGAAACAGGGCAAGATCGATCCCGTGCTGGGCCGTGATGAAGAAATCCGCCAGTGCATCGACATCCTCACCCGCCGCCGCCAGAACAACCCGATCCTCACCGGTGAAGCCGGCGTCGGCAAAACCGCCGTGGTGGAAGGTTTCGCCCTGCGCATCGCCAATGACGACGTGCCCGAACCGCTGCGCGGCGTCGCGGTGCACACGCTGGACCTGGGCTTGCTGCAGGCCGGCGCCAGTGTGAAAGGCGAATTTGAAAACCGCCTGAAATCCGTGATCGAGGAAGTGAAAGGCTCGGCACAGCCCATCATCATGTTCATCGACGAGGCGCACACGCTGATCGGCGCCGGCGGCAAGGAAGGCCAGGGCGACGCCGCCAACCTGCTGAAACCGGCATTGGCGCGGGGCGAACTGCGTACCATCGCCGCCACCACCTGGGCTGAATACAAAAAATATTTCGAGCGCGATCCCGCCCTCACCCGCCGCTTCCAGGTAGTCAAAGTTGAAGAGCCGGAAGAGGAACGCGCCATCAACATGATGCGCGGTATTGCGCAATCGCTCGAACAGCACCACAAGATCCGCATTCTGGACGAAGCCATCGTCGCGTCGGTGAAGCTGTCGCACCGCTATATTCCTGGCCGCCAGCTGCCCGACAAATCCGTCAGCCTGCTCGACACCGCCTGCGCCCGCGTCGCCCTGAGCCAGACTGCAACGCCTGCCGCCATCGAAGACTGTCGCCGCCGCATCCGCCAGGACAGCGCCAACATCGCGTCGCTGGAACAGGAAAATGCCAGCAGCGGGATTTATGACGAGCGCATCGCGCAGCTGAACGCAGCCAAAGTCGACGCGGAAGAAGAACTGAAAGCCCTGGAAGCCCAGTGGCAACAGGAACTGGAACTGATCGCCAAACTGCGCGACCTGCGCCTGCAGATCGAAGCGGATTTCCTGCAGGGTAAAAAAGGCGAAGAACGCGCACTGGACGACGAGCAGGTCGCGCAACTGAAAGCCGAACTGAAAGACGTCACCGCGCAACTGGAAGCAATTCAGGGCGACAATCCGCTGATGCAGGCCGCCGTGGACGAACAGGCGGTGGCCGACGTGGTGGCCAACTGGACCGGCATTCCCGTGGGGAAAATGGTCAGCGACGAAATCCAGTCCGTGCTCAATCTGCACGATCGTCTGGGCGAGCGCGTGATTGGCCAGCCGCACGCACTGGAAGCCGTGGCGCAGGCAATCCGCACGTCGCGCGCAGGCCTGACCGATCCGCGCAAACCCATCGGTGTGTTCCTGTTTGTCGGCACCAGCGGCGTCGGCAAAACCGAAACCGCATTGGCACTGGCGGACATTCTGTACGGCGGCGAGCAGAACCTCACCGTGATCAACATGTCGGAGTTCAAGGAAGAGCACAAGGTGTCCATGCTGCTGGGCTCGCCTCCGGGCTACGTGGGTTACGGCGAAGGCGGCGTGCTGACCGAAGCGGCGCGGCGCAAGCCCTACTCCATCATCCTGCTGGATGAAATGGAAAAAGCCCATCCGGGCGTACAGGATATTTTCTACAACCTGTTCGACAAGGGCACCATCAAGGACGGCGAAGGCCGCGATATCGATTTCAAGAACACCGTGATCATCATGACGTCGAACGCAGGCGAGGATGCGATCCGCGCCATCTTCAGTCAGGCCGAGGAACGTCCCGCGCCGGACGTGGTACTCGACAATATCCGTCCGCATCTGCTGCGTCATTTCAAGCCGGCGTTCCTGGGTCGCACCTCGCTGATCGCCTATAACCCGCTCGACGACGAGAACCTGATGAAGATCGCTGCCATCAACATGCGGCGCATCGAAAAGCGGGTGAAAGGGCATTACGGCGCCAGCTTCTCGTATGACGAGGACGTGCTGCTGCATATCGTGGCCCGTTGCCAGGAAGCGGAAACCGGCGCGCGCAACATTGAAAATATTCTGAATAAATCCCTGCTGCCGGAACTGGCCAGCGAATGTCTGAACCGCATGGCCAACAACGAGCCCATTAACCACGTGCATATCGGCGTGAACGAGGAAGGCAATTTCACCTACAGCATCCGCTGACCTTCTTCCCAGGACGGGTATCGTTGCCAGCGCAACGGCCCGCCCTGCTTTCACCCCATTCTTTCTCAGGAGCCACCCATGAGCCGAGCCACGATCTCCACCGGATCCATCCCGCTGCGGCAGGGCAAGCCATCCACCACCGCCGACAGCCAACAGTGTCATGTATTGATACTGGCGGATTTCAGCGGACGTGCCCATCGCGGCCTGAATGACGCAATGCATCTGGCGTCGCGCAAGATCATCGAAGTGGACCGCGACAACCTGGAAGAAGTCTTCACGCAACTCAATGTGACGCTGCAACTGCCGCTGGCAGATGCACCGATCCGCTTTCGCGAATTCGACGACCTGCACCCGGATTTCATCCACGAGCGGGTACCGCTGTTCGATCAGCTGCGCGCGCTGAAGCGGCGGTTGAACAATCCCGCCACGTTTGCGGCAGCGGCGGCGGAAATCAGTGGCCCAGGCGGCGCGGAAAAAACGGCAGCAGCAACAGCCACCGGACAAACTGCACAATCAGCCAGCGACGATCTGCTGGACAGCCTGCTGCAATCCCCCACTGCGCAAGCCGCCAGCGGTGGCGACGTGCAGGCGCTGATCCGCCAGATCGCCGCACCCTACGTCATTCCCCGCCCCGATCCGCGTCTGGATGAATTGCAGAACGCGGTGGACGAATCCAGCGCGCAACTGCTGCGGAAAATCCTGCACAGCAGCGCGTTTCAATCTCTGGAAGCCAGCTGGCGTGGACTGCAACTGCTGACCCGGCGTCTGGAAACGGATGGCAATCTGAAACTGTTCATCGCCGACATCAGCCTGGACGAAATCGTCGCCGACGCGGAACAGGACGCTGATGATGCCAATGCGGAGAACACACCCGTCAGCCAGCTGCACAAACTGCTGGTGGAGCAACGGGCCGGCACCGGCGCCACGCCGTTCGGTCTGATCCTGGGGGATTACCGTTTTGAAGACCGGCCGCAGCAGGTCAGCGCGCTGGCACTGCTGGGCGATATCGCGCAGCAACTGGGTAGCAGTTTCATTGCCGGTGGATCGGAGCGACTGGCGGGCTGCACAGCCTTGCATGTACAACCTGATCCCGACGACTGGACACTGACGCCCGATGCCGAATTCACCGACTGCTGGCAAACCCTGCGGGAAGATGAAGTCAGCCAGCACATCGCGCTGGTGGCACCGCGCTTTCTGCTGCGGCTGCCCTACGGCAAGCGCACCAGCCCTATCAGCGCCTTTGCGTTTGAAGAGTTGCCGGCACAGGACGCCCACGATTTCTACCTGTGGGGTAATGGCGGCTGGCTGGTGACACTGCTGCTGGCGGATGCCTGGTCCCGCAACGGCAAGCCCTCGTCCAGCCCCGCCGCCGACATCGGTGATCTGCCACTGCATGTGCGCCAGCAAGCAGGTGAATCCCAAGTGACACCCTGCGCCGAAATCCTGATGACCGACACCACGGCAAGCGCCCTGCAGCAGGCGGGCCTGACTGTCATCCGCTCGGTGCAGAACCAGGATGTGGTGCGGGTGACAAGTCACTTCTCGCTGAGTGACACAGGCACGTTACTGCGAGGCCGCTGGACCCTAGCGTAAACCCGGCACATCAACCGCCGGATTGCCCTTTGTGCATTATTGCCATCCTGGCAGCTGAACAAGTACCGGCGCCCATCGGGCGCCGGATGCTGGCACGCCCATTGCCTCAATCAGATACCAATGGCGCAGCCTGACTGTCGCCTTGACCACGCTCACATCGGAAAGAGGACACCACCCCATGCCATCAAAAAAAATGAAAACCCAGAACGGAAATTCCTGCGCCGCCCATTGCACGATTGTCGCCGTGGCCGAACTCACCAATTCCAACAAAAATCTCGACGAAACCTACACCGAAAGCAATCTGTGGCCTGACATCCAGTTCAAACCCGAAGGTGGCGCACCCGCCACACAATTGCTGGCAGCGGCCAAAAACAGCGATCCGCGCCGTATCGTAGCGGAAGTGAAAAAACGCTGGAGCGGTGTCACCGCCAAACTGGTGTGCGACGAAGTGCAGAAAACAAGGCCATCAGCTACGTTGCTAGCGGGTACCAGGACGGCATGCTGGCCCTGTTCAACATGCTCACCGCCGGTGGCGTCAAGGCACCGGTCGCGCTGGAAGACTGCGTGTTCTACAACTGCAGCTACACCATGCACAATGGCGGCATTCCCTCCGAATCCAACTATTCCGGCATGCACAATATTCTGGTGACGATGGAAGGCGGCAAGTGCTACTACTACAACTCCAACGAAGATGATCCCCAGTGGAAGACCACCAGCAACTGGAAGCTGCTGGAAAAGCAGAATGGCGGGAACCACAGTTATGTGTTCAGCGGCGTCAGTGTAGCGCTGATGTGAGAAGTCGATCGCGGTGATGATCGGAAGGACGGCATTCCACTGGCAGTGGGAATGCCGTCACGCAGCAGATGCTAATCCTGATCCGCCGGTGACTCGGTCAAATCCACCTTATCAAAATCCAGCGCCTCGAATTCACCTTGCGCATTGATCACCGAACCCCACACCCGGTGACTGGCCTGATGGTCCGACCGGCTGAATGACAGCGTTGTGCCGATACCCAGGTCCAGGT
>JBMOPR010000787.1:0-5925 GCA_049323075.1 Pseudomonadota bacterium | reverse complement strand
CCGTGGTGTAACGATCATGGCCATCCTTGTCCTGCCACTTGCGGGTACGCAGGGCGCCTTCAATGTAGACCTTGGAACCCTTCTTCAGATATTCGCCGGCGATCTCACCCAGCTTGTTGAAGAACACCACGCGGTGCCACTCGGTGCGCTCCTGCATCTGGCCACTGTTCTTGTCTTTCCAGGTCTCACTGGTAGCGATGGTGACATTGGTCACGGCGCCACCGCTGGGCAGGTAACGGGTCTCAGGATCCTGTCCCAGATTGCCCACCAGAATGACTTTGTTGACCCCACGTTGCGCCATGTTCCTCTCCTGTCGGCATTCGACCTAATTTTCGCGTGTTTAATGGGCGGCCGAAGCCACTTCCCGTAATTGTTCTTTATCCAGACACTGATTGTCCACCTTTAAATAGGCGGCTCTCTCATGCGGAATTACTACCGCATCCTCGACCCCGCTGACGCCCAGCAGACGCCGGGCAAGCGTGGCGGATTCAGCGGCGTTGATGCTGTCCAGCTGCAGCGTATAGTCCTGTAACTTGCGTGGCTGCTTCATGCCGGCTGCCACCAGTAACCACAACGCCACCAGGCCCGCCGCCAGGCCAAATACCGCGCCGACACCGTAGGCGCCGAGCAGATAGCCGCCTCCCGCACCACCGGCAAAGGCACCCAGAAACTGGGTGGTGGAGTACACCCCCATGGAGGTGCCTTTCAGCGCCGGGGTAGCCACTTTGCTCACCAGGGAAGGCAACATGGCTTCCAGCAGGTTGAAGGCCCAGAAGTACACCAGCAGCCCGGCGACGATGGCCAGCAGTGAACCATGCCAGTTGGCCAGCATCAATAATGCAGTCACCAGCAGGACAATGGCGGTCAGGAACACCTGCTTGACCTTGCGCTTGCGCTCCGCCGCGATCATCAGCGGTAACATCAAGACAAACGACACGAAAAGAATCGGCAGATAAATTTGCCAATGCGCGGATTTTTCCACATGGGCCCGCTCCACCAGCAACACGGGCAGCACAACGAACAGCGAGGTCATGCTCATATGCAGCAGAAACACGCCCAGATTGAGGCGCAGCAGTTCAACCTGGCCCAGCACCACGCGGAACTGCGCGGCGGCAGGACGCAGGTCGCGTGCCGGGGGGCGGGCTGGATCAGGCACCACCCACAGGGTCAATGCCATTCCCACCACGGCCAGAACCGCGGTCAGCCAGAACACGCCACCCAGATTGAACCAGCCGGCGATCATCGGCCCCGCAATCAGCGCCAGTGAAAACGACAGGCCGATACTTGCCCCCACCGTTGCCATGGCCTTGGTGCGCTGATCTTCGCGGGTGACGTCCGACAGCAACGCCATGACCGGGCCGGCAATGGCGCCGGTTCCCTGCAAAATGCGCCCGATGACCACTCCCGTTATCGACGTCGAAAGTGCCGCCACCACGCTGCCGGCACAAAACAGCGCGAGGCCCACCAGGATCATCGGCTTGCGGCCAACCCGGTCCGACAGATAGCCGAATGGCACCTGCAGCAGCGCCTGGCTGAAGCCATAGGCACCGATTGCCAGGCCCAACAGAAATGGTGTCGCCCCCACCAGATCCTGCCCGTAGAGGGCAAATACTGGCAGCACCATGAACAGTCCCAGCATGCGGAACACGAACAGGCTTGCCAGGGACCAGGTGGCGCGGGCTTCCAAAGCATTCATGCAGTGTGGATTCTCAACCAAAGAATGGAGTGGGCACGGATATTAACATTATGTTGACTGCGCTCGTAGCAACCTCAATGACCATTGATTCATACAAAGATTCAAACTAGTCGCTGTCACCCCGAGTCTTTATACTTTACGGTTTGCCTTTGCAGGGGGAAACACGCATGGACACCATCCAGATTCGCGGCGCACGCACCCACAATCTTAAAAACATCGACCTGGACCTGCCAAGGGACAAATTTATCGTCATTACCGGGTTGTCCGGTTCCGGCAAATCATCGCTGGCGTTCGATACCCTCTATGCAGAAGGCCAGCGCCGCTACGTGGAATCGCTGTCCACCTATGCCCGCCAGTTCCTGTCGCTGATGGAAAAACCGGATGTGGATCATATCGAAGGGCTCTCCCCGGCGATTTCCATCGAGCAGAAAAGCACGTCGCACAACCCCCGCTCCACCGTCGGCACCATCACCGAGATCTACGACTACCTGCGCCTGCTGTTTGCCCGCGTCGGCACACCGCGCTGCCCGGACCACGATCTCGCACTGGAAGCCCAGACCGTCAGCCAGATGGTGGACCAGGTGATGACACTGCCGGAAGCCAACCGCTACATGCTGCTGGCGCCGGTGATCAAGGAGAAGAAAGGCGAACACCTGCACCTGTTCGAGGAACTGAAGGCCAACGGCTTCATCCGCGCCCGCATCAACGGCATCGTGGTGGACCTGGACCAGGCACCCAAGCTGGACAAGAACAAGAAGCACACCATCGAAGTGGTGGTGGACCGCTTCAAGGTGAAGTCGGGCATGGAGCTGCGGCTGGCAGAATCCTTCGAAACGGCACTGAACCTGGCCGGCGGCACCGCCGAAGTCATGAACATGGAGAACGAAAAGGACCAGCACCTGTTTTCCTCGAAGTTCGCCTGCCCGGTATGCAACTACAGCCTGAGCGAACTGGAACCGCGCATCTTCTCCTTCAACAACCCGGCGGGCGCCTGCACCGCCTGCGATGGCCTGGGCGTCACCCAGTTCTTCGACGAGGAAACCATCGTCACTTCCGCCGAACTGAGCCTCACCGAGGGCGCCATTCGCGGCTGGGACAAGCGCAGCATCTACTACTACCAGATGCTGACGTCGCTGGCCAAGCATTACGGTTTTGATATCGACAAGCCCTTCGGCAAGCTTCCGAAAAAGATACGCCAGCTGATCCTGCACGGCACCGGCGACGAATCCGTGCCCTTCCGCTACCTGAACGACCGCGGCGACCACATCACCCGCAACCACCCCTTCGAGGGCATCATTCCCAACATGGAACGGCGCTACCGGGAAACCGAGTCGGACGCCGTGCGCGAGGAACTGGCCAAGCACCTCACCACCGCCGAGTGCCAGACCTGCCATGGCTCGCGCCTGAACCGGTCCGCGCGCCACGTGTATATTGAAGGCACCACCCTGCCGGACGTGATCCGAAAACCGGTCAACGACTCGCTGACCTATTTCAAGGCGCTGAAACTGGATGGCAAGAAAGGCGAGATCGCGGAGAAGATTCTCAAGGAAATCCGCGAGCGGCTGCAGTTCCTGGTGAATGTGGGTCTGGACTATCTATCGCTGAATCGTCGCGCAGAAACCCTGTCCGGCGGCGAAGCCCAGCGCATCCGCCTCGCCAGCCAGATCGGCGCGGGGCTGGTGGGCGTCATGTACATTCTGGACGAACCGTCCATTGGCCTGCACCAGCGCGACAATGAACGCCTGCTGAGCACCCTCACCCGCCTGCGCGACATGGGTAACACGGTCATCGTGGTGGAGCACGATGAGGACGCCATCCGCGCCGCCGATTTCGTGGTGGATATCGGCCCCGGCGCCGGCGTTCACGGCGGCCAGATCCTGCGCGCCGGCAGCATCGAACAGATCATGGCCTGCAAACAGTCCCTCACCGGCCAGTACCTGAAAGGCACACTGCGCATCGAAGTGCCGGCGCAACGCACCAAGGCAAATCCCAAGAAACAACTGGTGATCAAGGGTGCACACGGCAACAACCTGAAGAACGTCGACCTCCACCTCCCGGTGGGCCTGATGACCTGCGTCACCGGCGTGTCCGGCTCGGGTAAATCTACCCTCATCAATGGCACCCTGTTCCCGCTCGCCTCCACCGTGCTCAATGGTGCCAGCACGCTGAAACCAGAGCCCTACGGCGAAATCCAGGGCCTCGACCATTTCGACAAGGTCGTCGATATCGACCAGAGCCCCATCGGCCGCACGCCACGCTCCAATCCTGCCACCTACACCGGGCTGTTCACACCAATCCGCGACCTGTTCGCCGGCACCCAGGAAGCCCGCTCCCGGGGCTATGGCCCAGGCCGTTTCAGCTTCAACGTCAAGGGCGGCCGCTGCGAAGCCTGCCAGGGCGACGGCGTGATCAAGGTGGAAATGCACTTCCTGCCGGATATCTACGTACCCTGCGACGTCTGCAAGGGCAAGCGCTACAACCGCGAAACACTGGAGATCAAATTCAAGGGCAAGAGCATTCAGGAAGTGCTGGAAATGACAGTGGAAGACGCCCACCTCTTCTTCGAGAACGTCCCGGCACTGGCGCGCAAGCTGCAGACACTGATGGACGTCGGGCTGTCCTATATAAGACTGGGGCAATCCGCCACCACGCTCTCGGGTGGCGAGGCGCAGCGGGTGAAGCTGTCCAAGGAGTTATCGAAACGTGACACCGGCCAGACCCTTTATATTCTGGACGAACCTACTACCGGCCTTCACTTCCACGACATCCAGCAATTGCTGCATGTACTCCACCGGCTGCGCGACAAGGGCAACACTGTGGTGATCATCGAGCACAACCTTGACGTGATCAAAACCGCAGACTGGATCGTGGACCTGGGGCCGGAGGGTGGCAATGGCGGTGGACAGATCATCGCAGAAGGAACGCCAGAAGCCGTAGCCAAAAACAAGCAGTCCCATACCGGCCGGTTTCTGAAAAGCTTTCTGAAATCAGCCTGAGAATTTATACAAAAAGTCAGGCCTCCCTTTACTGGCAGTCCATTCATGGGACCTGCCGTTAAGACATTCGGGGCCATTGGCAACAAAGGCAGGCTTGATGGTTGAGAACGTATGCTCTCGTGCGCAATCGCTCATCAAACCTGCGCTTATCAAGTCTCCCCACATACCCGCAAATCCAAGGCATAAAAAAAGCCGGACAAGCCGGCTTTTTCAAATCGAGCGACGCAATTTTACTCGTCATCAACTTCCACTGCAGGACCTTTTACCACGCGGTCCACCAGCTCGACGTACGCCATCGGCGCCTTGTCACCGGGACGGAATCCGCACTTCAGGATGCGAATATAGCCTCCGGGACGCTCCTTATAACGGGGGCCCAGATCAGTGAACAGCTTGCCAACCGCGGATTTGCTGCGAGTCCGGTTGAACGCCAGGCGACGATTCGCAACGCTGTCAATCTTCGCCAGCGTGATCAGCGGCTCGGCGTGACGACGCAGTTCCTTCGCTTTGGGCAGGGTAGTTTTGATCAACTCATGCTCAACCAGCGACACGGCCATGTTACGGAACATCGCATGACGATGGCTGCTTGTACGACTGAATTTACGACCACTTTTACGGTGACGCATTGCTCTTTTCCTTTACAACTAACGTCTGCCCCTTGGGACAGAAAGATGAAATTAACGCTTCTTCAGTACGCGATCATCATCGCGCAGACTTCCGGGCGGCCAGTTTTCCAAGCGCATACCCAGTGACAAGCCTTTCGATGCCAGCACGTCTTTGATTTCGGTCAGCGACTTCTTGCCCAGGTTCGGAGTCTTCAACAGCTCGACCTCGGTACGCTGAACCAGATCGCCGATGTAATACACGTTTTCGGCTTTCAAGCAGTTGGCAGAACGGACAGTCAGTTCCAGATCATCTACAGGACGCAGCAGGATCGGATCGATCTCATCACGCTCCTCGATTTTCTGGGGCTCGGCTTCCTTCTCCAGATCCACAAACACCGCCAATTGCTGCTGCAAAATGGTGGCTGCGCGACGAATAGCGTCTTCTGCCGCGATGGTGCCGTTGGTTTCCAGATCAATCACCAGCTTGTCGAGGTCAGTGCGCTGTTCAACACGGGCACTCTCAACGACATAAGCTACACGACGGATAGGCGAGTAGGTGGCGTCCAGCTGCAGACGGCCAACACCGCGGGTTTCCTCTTCGCCGCCGCGGGCATCAGCAGGCTGATAGCCA
>JBMOPR010000786.1:0-5931 GCA_049323075.1 Pseudomonadota bacterium | reverse complement strand
TACCTCACTCTTTCTTACTCCCCCATAGTGCAACAGCAAAGTGATGGCTTGGTTTTTATAGTCCGGCAAAGGATTTCCCAACTCGTTGACGCCATCTCTCGGTCTAATCATCCCCACATCGAGTAAACGTCGAATGTCAGAAGAGGGAAAACGCTTTGAGGTACTAACTTGAATTGCGGCCTTTTGATGTGCTCGAACTTGCCGACTATATCCCATTGAATGGGCGACCTTGTTTGCCATTGATAAATGGTTCAGAAATACCCGAGCATGCTTGTGATAGTAGGCACACCAGTTTAAGCGCTGCTCAACAGAAGTTGCCTTGCGAAATTTATTGATCCTTTGTTGGGGATACTCTGCTTGTTCGGAGAGCCAATCGGTATAAGCGGTGATATGACCTAATAGGGTATTGGCATCTTCATACGATCTAGCGGGCCAGTAGAGCTGACTTTCATCTTCTAGGGTGGAAGGGTGGACCGTTCCCAGCGTTAAACATTGGGCAAATGACTGCAATAAACTGGTTGCATTCTCAAAAGCCGATTGGTTGGCATTGATATATTGAATCAACAACATCACAGAAAACACAGAGCGATCCTGCCAAGACCCACTCTTGTAGGCGTTTTCAGCCAAGTACCTTAAATGGGAGACCAGCAAACCGTTTTCTGTATAAATTGCCGGTAGAGATAGCTCCTTATTGGTGTGATCATTCTTATATTGGGTTCTTATTTTTATTGCATATTTCACCATTGCCACTCCCCGAATAGTGCTTAGGCGATTATTTCAGACATATCCGCATCCAAACGCCAAACACTCCTCAGAAATCGAGGAAATGAATGGTGGTAGTGCCTAACAGAGTGATAAAATAGTATGTTTTAACTGGGGTTCTAATATATTTACCGCAAGAAACAGCTGCGCGAAATCGACAGTCGCATCCGCTATCTGGTGAAACGGCTGGAGGCGGTGAAGGCAGTGGAGCAGAAACCGGCGGACCAGAGCCGGGTGTTTTTCGGCGCCTGGGTGGAGCTGGAGGAAGTGGAATCCGGCACGCTGGAACGCTACCGTCTGGTGGGAGCGGACGAGATTGATCTGGACAATGGCTGGATCAGTGTGGATTCCCCCATGGCACGGGCCTTGCTGAAAAAGCAGGAGGGTGATGAGGTCACGGTGCAGCGTCCCAAGGGCGCCGCCGCGTTTGAAATCGTACGCGTGCAGTATGAACCCTTTGCCACCGACTGACGTCAAATCGCAGACAGGACATTCCCCGCACGTATCAGGACAACAGTCATCAGGAGCACACCATGAAAACCGTTCTTGTCACCGGCGCCGGTCGCGGACTGGGCCTGGAATTCGCGAAGCAGTATCTGGAGCAGGGCAACCGTGTCATCGCCACCGCCCGCGATCTGGCGAAGGTCACTGCGCTGCAGGCGCTGGCCAAACAATATCCCGAACTGCTGAGGCTGCACACACTGAACGTCACCGATGCGCACTCCCGCCAGCAACTGGCGCGCGACCTCGACGGCCAGCCCATTCACCTGTTGATCAACAACGCCGGCGTATCCGGCGGCTGGGGTTCACTGGGCAAGCTGGACGAGGCCGCCTGGCTGCAGGTGCTGCATACCAACGCCATCGCGCCGATCAAAATGGTGGAAGCGCTGCGCGCCAATCTGGCGAATGCAGAGGTGTCCACGGTGGCAATTCTCAGCAGCAAGATGGGATCGATGGGCGACAACACGTCCGGTGGCAGTTATATCTACCGATCCTCGAAAGCGGCGCTGAACGCAGCGGCAAAATCGCTGGCGATTGATCTGGCGGGCGACAATATCAAGGTGGCGATCCTGCATCCGGGCTGGGTGCGCACCGACATGGGCGGGCCCAACGGGCTGATCGATGCACCAGTGTCGGTGAGCGGCATGCGGCGGGTGATCGCGGGTCTGACGAAGGATCAGTGCGGGCAGTTCATTGCGTATGACGGGACGGTGATTCCGTGGTAAACCCGCTGGAATACTGAAGCGCGCTCTGAAACCGGAAAGAGTGACTCTTGGTGGCACAGAGTCAGAATGAAAGCGAGGTCTGGCGTCATGATTCCAGACCGTCAGCGGCCAGGGACGGCCGCTGACGAGCCTACAGGGATGTGCTTGTGGCGTGTCTGGAATCATGACGCCAGATCTCGCGCCACGGACTCTGATAACGAGCAGGACACCATGCAGCGTTTTTTCCCATCTTTGCTCCTTTTAATACTTGCGATGATTGCGTCTATCGCAACCGCCCACGCCGACTGGCACAACCGCACCGACGCCATCATGGGCACCCGCATCTACGTCGAACTCTGGCACGAAGACGCGGCACAGGCCCAGCGCCTGATGCAACAGGTGATGGACGAAATGCACCGCATCGACGAACTGATGAGCCCGTACAAGGAAACCGCACAGCTGTTCATCGTCAACCGCGATGCCGCGCAAAAACCGGTGGCGGTCACGCCAGAACTGTTCGATCTGATCCAGGTTTCCAACCACTACAGCGATCTGAGTGGCGGCGCCTTCGATATCACCTTTGCCTCCCTCGGCCACCAGTTCGACTACCGCAAGCACGTGCGGCCCGACGAAACCCATCGCAAGACAGGCCAGGCCCTCATCAATTACAAAGCGTTGCAACTCGACGCAAAAAAATACACGGTATTTTTCCCCCATCAAGGCATGCGTATCGACCTGGGCGGCATCGCCAAGGGCTATGCCGTGGACAAGGCCATCGCCATCCTGCTGCAGGCCGGCGTGACCAATGCCATCGTCACCGCCGGAGGCGACAGCCGCCTGATCGGCGACCGGCGTGGCCGGCCCTGGCTGATGGGCATCAAGCATCCCCGCGCCGACAGTCATGCCGTTACCCTGCCGCTGGACAATATTTCCATATCAACATCAGGGGATTACGAGCGCTATTTCGAAGAGAACGGTGTCCGCTATCATCACATCATCGACCCGAAAAAGGGCGAATCTCCGCGCGAACTGGTGAGCGCCACCATTCTGGCCAGCAATTCCACGGAAGCGGACGCCCTGTCTACCACCCTGTTCATCCTGGGCGTGGAAAAAGGCCTGGCACTGGCCAATCGGCTGCCTGGCGTGTCCGCAATACTGATAGACCACGCAGGCAAGGTCCATTATTCTGATGATCTGGCGCCACCCGGCGAAAAAGCCCCTCCCGGTGTAAATCCGACGGCGCCGTGATATAAGATCAGAAAGGTCCGACACTAAAAAAACAAACAGTGGACTGTGGGTACGTCATGAATTCGTCCTTGTCACAGCAAAACCTGCACGCGGGCAACGGATCACCGTATTATGTGTTTATCGCCGACCGGCGTCGGCAACGTATTTTTTGTTCCAACCTTGCCTCTCCCTCCACGCTGCTCAAACACGAAAGTCTCGAAGCCGATCTGTATCAGGCCTATCTGCACAGTCCCGCCACGTCCCTGCTGCAATTCCGCAGTATCAAGGAGGATCTGCTGGATGTGATCAACAAGGCCGACGAATCCTGCGAAAGCCACCTGTTCCGTTTCAAGGACGAAAGTGGCTACTGGCGTTTCGGCTGGGTCAGCAGCGCGTCGATGCGCGGTGGCGTGGCGGGGGACCAGGATTATCTGTGCGGCATGATCTCGCTGGCGCAGAACAGTGCGGTCAGCACGCCGGAGCAGCAGATCGGTTCGCGTCTGGTGTGGATGACCGACCGTAACCTGCGCCTCACCCATGTCTGCCAGGAATGCCGCACACTGGGTTTCGATGCGGCTTCGCTGCTGGAAAACGGCGAGCTGGGATTTTTGCCGCAGGAATCCCGCGAATTTTTTGAATCGCTGGCGTTCGGCGAATTTGGCCTGGGCGACAGCGACGCCGACAGTTGCAGCATGCCGGACACCCGGGTGGTGCGGCAGCCGCTGTGTTCGGTGGATGGTACCTCGATCTCCGCCACCATCCAGTTCTCGCTACTGTTCGACGAAAACGGCGCAGTGACGGGCGCGCTGGGTATCGCCGATTTCATGCCCAGCCGCGAACTGCTGGAAAGCGAACGGCAATTATTTTCCGCGATTTTCGAATCGATTTCCGAAGGCATTTTCGTCACCGACCGCAATGGCTATATCCTGCGGGCAAACCCCGCATTCTATGACGTCACCGGCTATGCACCGCAGCAGATTCTCGGCGTTCACTGCGGCCACCTGTGGAAACATTCCCACGGCCCGGAACTGTTCCGTCGCATCCGTCAGGCGCTCACCCGCGATCGCAGCTGGCGCGAAGAGACGGTTTATACGCGTGCCAATGGCGAAACCCGGCCGGCCCTGGTCAGTTTCAACCAGACCCACAATCTCAAGCATGAAGTGCAGCACTATGTGGGTGTGCTGATGGATATTGCCGACAAGAAACAGAACGAACGCAAGATCCACCGCCTGGCATTTTACGATTCCCTCACTGAGGTACCCAACCGCCGGCTGTTCAACGAGCGGCTGGAGGTGGCGGTGGCCGACGCGGAAACCGGTGGCACGGTGCTGGCGGTGCTGTTTCTGGATCTGGACCGGTTCAAGCCGGTGAATGATTCCCTCGGCCACAGCGCGGGCGATCAGTTGCTGAAAGGCGTGGCGCGGCGGCTGCTGTACTGTCTGGGGGAGGGCGACACAGTGGCGCGCATGGGCGGCGACGAGTTCGCCATCATTCTGCGGGATCTGCCGGACGAACTGGCGGAGCAGACGGCGATAAAAATGGCATCGCGGGTGCTGGCGCAGTTTTTCTCGCCGTTCATGATCGCCAGTCGAGAAGTATTCACGTCCTGCAGCATTGGCATCGCACTGTATCCTCACCATGGCCGCTCGGCGGAAGTATTGCTGCGCAGTGCCGACACCGCGATGTATGCCGCCAAGCGTGCTGGCAAGAACAACTACCAGTTCTTCGACGAGATCATGAACAAACGGGCCATGGACCGTCTGATCATGGAGAATGCGATGCGCAAGGCGCTGGTGAATGAGGATTTCGAACTCTATTTCCAGCCCCAGTACAGCGTGCCCAACGGCGTGATGACCGGCGTGGAAGTGCTGCTGCGCTGGGATCATCCGCAATTTGGCGACGTGAAGCCGGTGGAATTCATCAATCTGGCTGAGCGCACCGACCTGATCATTCCGCTGGGTGAATGGGTGTTCCAGCAGGTGTGCGAGAAAATGTCGCTCTGGTACCAGCAGGGCATCCGGCTGGGGCGGGTGAGCGTGAACGTGTCCGCCAACCAGTTCAAGCGCAAGGATTTCGCCGAGTGGGTGCTGTTCCAGGTGCAGCGCTATGGCGTGGACCCGGCGCAGCTGGAAATCGAGATCACCGAAAGCGCGCTGATGGAAGATGTGGAGCACAGCCTGACGGTGCTGACGGCGTTGCGGCGGGCGCATATCCGCATTGCCATCGACGATTTCGGCACCGGTTATTCATCGCTGAGTTATCTGCGCCGGTTCCCCATCAGCACGTTGAAAATCGACAAGGTGTTCATCGACGATATCGCGGTGGATCGCGGTACTCTGGAACTGACCCAGACCGTGATTGCGATTGCAAAAAGCCTGAAGCTGGGCGTGATTGCGGAAGGGGTGGAAACCTGGGACCAGTATCGGTTGCTGAGCCAGCATGGCTGCGACGAGGTGCAGGGTTTCTACATGAGCCGCGCGCTGCCCGAAGCCGCGTTGCTGGAACTGGTAGCCTGCGAGCAGGGTTGATTTTTCCTGCCCGCGCAGTCGTTCAGCCGATCAGCGCCTGCCCTCCATCCACCCCGATGCTTTGCCCGTTGATATAGGACGATTCCGGGCAACAGAGCAGCGCCACAAACCGCCCGATATCCTGTTCGCAATCTCCTACCCGCCGTTGCGGAATCGTTTTTACGAATGCTGCCGCTTCTGCCGGATTCTGTTGCATCCAGCCTTCCAGA
>JBMOPR010000785.1:0-5932 GCA_049323075.1 Pseudomonadota bacterium | reverse complement strand
AGCCGTTCCTTGGTATCAGCGGCCCGTTCCGCCACGGCTGCCAACAGCGCCTCACCGCTGTCATCGAAGCGATGGAGGGACAAGTGATCGCGAATCTTTCGAATATGGCGCTGACGGGCACCGGATTTGTCGTAATCCCGCAATTGCCGGGTGGTAATCGGAATGCCCGGCACAAAGCCCACGATATGCTGAACGACGCGGACGGGAATGTCGGTGAGAAGAGGGAAATACCCAAGCCGCTGCACCAGTTTCAGTAGCAACAGAAAAAAGCATCGACTGTTGCGCTCTCTGGCGCAGGTCGAGGCCAGCAGCAAATCATCTGAGGTGGGAGAGTAGATTTCGTGGAGTTCGTGGCGGGTCAGTTGGGATTTTATGCGAGGATAAGCCGTTTCATGTATATCGGTCATGATGGACTACAGCAAGTGGATTCCAAATGTCAGTCCCAGTTTCGCCCTGTCGCAGGCTCCAGGCATTGGGCTTCGATAAAGCAATGATGACTGTCCGCTATTTGTTGCATCTCGGTCAGTAAATCGCGCACGATCCGGTCCAGGTGCACAGGCGATTCACAGTGTATTGCAAGGCGATAACGCCCTTCGTTCCGATTCAGGCAGCGCATGCCATGGGTTTTGAGGCAGGCGCGTTCAATATGATCACGGGCCTTTTTACGATTGCTCGCTTTGGCATGATAAGACTCAATGTTCAGATGCAAATCCACGACGGCATCCTGCCATTGTGTCTGTTCAGAACGGCCAGCATGTGACAAGCCCGTGGTTTCCCGATCAATCACCGGTGCCGGCAGTGCCAGCTCGAAAGAATTGCCGATTTCGACGTAACGCAGAGCGGATTTCAGATCCTTCCAGCCCACATACTCCATCAGTGCCTTCACATCCCATCCCGCACCGTATGCCCAGGTAGCGAATCCCCGCCGCAAGGAATGACTACTGTAGGTATCGGGCAAGGACAATCCTGCCCGCAGGAAAAGATCCCGTAGCAACGGCAGGATGCTGTTGATATGTAGCCCTTGCTCGGCGATGTGTCCCCAGCGATCCAGTTTTCGGAACAAGGCTCCCTGAGTGAGACCAGAGACGTTCAGCCACTGCTGACACGCTTCTACCGGACAAAGATGCTGGAGTGCCGGTGCCCGGTAGGTCATGCCCTGGGCAGCACGATCGCCCTTGCTGCGGGGCAAATACAACTCGATGCCCTGGCCCGGCGTGATCGTGATATGTTCCACCTGGAGGCGGCACAGTTCGTCACTGCGAAATCCGCGCCAGAAACCCAGCAAGACCAGGGCTCGGTCGCGCAGAAGGCGCAGCTGCTGGGGTGAATCTGCCGGTGCTGAAGACAACTGACTTTCCAGCCACTGAACCAGGGTAGCCAGTTGCTCCAATTGCAACGGCCTGGCGCGTTTTTCCTGGGCGGGGTGCAACTCCCGGATGCCCTTGAGTACCTTGCGGACATGAGGTGCTTTGGTCGGATCGGGAAAGCCCTGATCCACATGCCACTGAGCCAATCCCGCCAGGCGCTGTTTCAAGGTATTGAGAGACTGCTGTGTGGCACGGTCCACCAGGTACCGGGCAATACTGTCGGCGGTGGCAGGTAAAAAGCCTCCCCAATCCACCTCAAAATCCCGTACGGCCGCCCGATAGGCTTTGCGCGTATTGGCGCGGGTCGCCGCCTGAATATAGCGATCTACATCTTCCATTTTTCAGCGTCCATCGTTGCCTAAACTGATCAAATTGGCATACTTCTCCACCCATCCAACATTTATCACACTCAAATTCCCGAATGCCATGGCGAATTAGGCTGGCAAGTAGGTTGGATTGGCGTATGTCATTCTCTTTCCCAAGCACAGGCAATGCACCGAATGTCCAGATCTCCCGGTATTCTTTACGCGCTTCTCGCCGCAGTTTTCTTTGGCGCCAGCACGCCGTTTGCTAAAACGCTGGTCGGGGACTTGCATCCCATCATGCTGGCCGGGCTGCTGTATCTCGGCAGTGGTTTGGGCCTGATGATACTGTGGTGTTTGCGTCACTGGCGAATGCGTTCATCCCGGGATGAAGCTTTCTCTTATCTGACACGGCGTGATTTACCCTGGTTTGCCGGGGCCGTTGTATCGGGCGGGATGCTGGGGCCCGTACTGCTGATGGTAGGACTCATCACGACTCCTGGCTCTACAACAGCCCTGCTGCTCAATCTGGAAAGTGTTTTCACCGCATTGCTGGCCTGGTTTGTGTTCAGGGAAAATGTCGACCGCAGCATCTTTTTGGGCATGGTCCTGATCGTATTGGGCGGCTTGCTGCTGTCGTGGGAACAGGTACCGGAACTGGGAACTCCATGGGGCTTGCTGGCGATTACCGGTGCCTGTATCTGCTGGGCCATCGACAATAACCTGACACGCAAAGTGTCGGCGAGCGACCCGCTGCAAATCGCCAGTATAAAAGGGTTGGCGGCTGGCACTGTCAATGTTGTGCTGGCACTGGTGATGGGTGCCAGCTGGCCTGATCTGGAAACAGGAGGCGCGGCAGCTCTGGTGGGGTTTTTCGGCTACGGCGTCAGCCTGGTACTGTTTGTGTTGGCCTTGCGCCATTTGGGTACGGCGCGAACGGGTGCCTATTACTCGGCCGCGCCATTGGTAGGTGTGGCAGTGTCGCTGGTACTGTTGCAGGAAACACCGGGGTTATTGTTCTGGCTCGGCTTTGTGACCATGGCCGCTGGCTTGGGGCTGCATCTTATCGAGCGTCATGCGCACACGCATACTCATGATCCCAGCACTCACAGTCATCCTCACCGGCACGACGCCCACCATCAGCATGCGCACGCTTTCCTATGGGATGGCAAAGAACCTCATACCCACGAACATGTGCATGAACCCGTCACGCACAACCATCGGCACTTTCCAGACATCCATCATCGGCATGAGCATTCAACCAAGTCGAATTGATCGGACGCTCACCTTGCGAACGGCTATCCATTCCGTGGCGCGAACATGATGATGGCCATCCCAGCCAATGCCACCGCAGCACCTACGAAGTCCCATTTTGTGGGTTGAATACCATCAACCGCCCACAGCCAAAAAATAGCAACAAAAATATAAACCCCACCATAAGCGGCATAGACACGACCTGCGGCCGTGGGATGCAACGACAATAGCCAGGCGAACAGCGCCAGACTTGCCGCTGCAGGAACCAACAGCCAAGGCGACTTATCCTGCTTCAACCATAGGTACGGCAAGTAACAACCGACGATTTCCGCGACCGCAGTGACCAAAAAAAGTATCAACGTTTTTAGTTCAATCATGGATGGGTATGCTCATGAAAGAGGAATTGGAAATGTCGGGCTTGACCGTGGAGCGTACTTCACAGCCTAGCGTGTGAATCCTATCATCTTCCGTTATCGGTGCCTCACAGCTCCTACGCGTTACCATTCCTTGGTGGAATGGTAACGCATGACTTTTACGGGGACATTTCTATTTGGCTGTTTCAAAATGAGAGCCCAGACATCGGCCTCATTCTTCGGCGACAACCGAAAGCTTCCGCCCCGAAAACACCCCGAACAATGCCGGCAGCACAAACAGCGTCAACAGAGTGGATGACACCAGTCCACCCACCACCACTGTTGCCAGCGGGCGCTGCACCTCCGATCCCACACCGGACGCGAGCAACATGGGAATAAGCCCCAGCGCGGCGATCGAAGCGGTCATCATCACCGGGCGCAAGCGCGAGCAAGCACCTTCGAACACTGCCACCTGCATATCCAGCCCGTCACCGATGCGCTGATTGATGGCATTGACCATCACCACACCATTCAGCACAGCGACACCAAACAGCGCGATAAAGCCGATAGACCCCGGCACCGAAAGGTATTGGCCTGACACGAACAGTGCCGCAATTCCGCCGATCAGCGCCAACGGCACATTGAGCATGATCAACAGTGCCTGGCCCACCGAGCCAAAGGCGAAATACAGCAGCAGAAAAATCAGGCCCAATGAAAGCGGAACCACCACCATCAGCCGAGCCTGCGCCCGCTCCTGGTTCTCAAACTGGCCACCGAAGACGACACTGTATCCAGGCGGCAAATCGACTTCCTGATCAATGCGCTGACGCAGCTCCGCCACCAGTCCCCCCATATCGCGTCCCTCGACGTTGGCTTCGATCACCACCCGCCGCTGCACGTCATCACGCCGCACTTGAGGAGGCCCGGATTCGATCGAGACCTTCGCCACATCGCCCAATCTGATCCAGGCACCACTGGGTGATTTCAGAATCAGGCCCTTGATCATTTCCATGTTGCGGCGAAAATCCGGCGCCAGTCGCACGTAAATGTCGTAGCGCTCGTTGCCCTTGATGACCTGCCCGGCTTCAGTGCCACCAATGGCATTGGCCACCAGATCCATGACTTGGGACACCGGCACACCGTAGCGGGCAAGCTGCGCGCGATCCGGTGCAATCACCAGCTGGGACTCACCGGCTATCTGCTCCAGTGCCACGCCACGGGTGCCCTCGACTTTTTTCACCAGCGTTTCAATGTCGCGGCCTTTGGTCGCCAGCATATCCAGATCAGGGCCAAACAGTTTCACCGCCAGCTGGGCTTTGACGCCGGACAGCAGTTCATCCACGCGGGTCGCAATCGGTTGGGAGAAAGAGAACAACAAACCCGGATGAATCGACATACGTTCCTGCATCAATGCCTGCAATGCGCGCCGGTCAGGTGCCGAGGTCCATTCCTCAACGGGTTTGAGGCCCACGTACAGTTCCACGTTGGAAACCGGCTCGGGGTCGCCGCCCAGCTCCGGTCGCCCCACGCGGCTCGCAGCGTACAACACTTCCGGAAACGTCATCAGCACCTGTTCCATTTTCTGCGCGACTTCCACCGAGGTATCCAGACTGGAAGACGGTGCCAGGGTGACGCGAATGTTGAGCGTGCCTTCCTCCAGCTCGGGCACGAATTCAGTTCCCAGAAACGGAACCAAAAACAACGCGCCCACCAACATGGCCAGCGCACTTCCCGTTACCAATGAACGCTGTTTCAGCGCACTTTGCAGCAGACGCCGGTAACCACGGTCCAGTGTTCGGGTCAGCACGTTGTCCCGGTGTTTGACTCCGCGACGGAACAGATAGGTTGCCAGGGCGGGCACCATCAACAACGCCACCAGTAACGAAGCGAGCATCGCCAGCACGATGGACATGGCCATGGGCTGAAACAATTTGCCTTCTACCCCTTGCAGACTGAACAGTGGCGCGAACACGATAATAATGATCATGACGGCGAAAAAAACCGGGCGGCCGACTTCCTTTGCGGCTTCCTGAATACGCAACCCAATACCGTGATCATCGGATTCAACGCTATGCCGATCCGCATCCTCTGGCGAGGTGAGACGTCCGGACTGGGGGTCATGTTCGCGATCAGGGTGCGTCAGATGACTGAAGATATGCTCCATCATCACCACTGAACCATCCACCATCATGCCGATGGCGATCGCCAGCCCACCCAGGGACATCAGGTTGGCGGAAATACCCCAGTACGCCATGGCCATCAATGCCAGCCCGATCGATACCGGCACGGAAATCAGCACCAGCAACGCCGCGCGCAGATTCATCAGAAACAGCAGCAATACCACGACGATCAGCACGAAGGCTTCCAGCAAAGCTTTCGTCACCGTTTCCACCGCTTTGTCGACCAACTCTGCCTGATCATAAAAAGGCTCGATGGTAACGCCGTCCGGCAATGCGGCCTGAATGGCGGGCAAGCGTGCTTTGACGCCTTCGATGGTGGCTTTGGTGTTGGCGCCCATGCGCTTGAGTACGATTCCCGCCACCACCTCGCCCAATGCTTCTGGCTCGCCACTGGCATTGCGTCGCGTCATGGTGAGCGCGCCCTGGCGAATTTCAGAACCAAATCCGATATTGGCCACGTCACTGACTTTCACCGA
>JBMOPR010000784.1:0-5938 GCA_049323075.1 Pseudomonadota bacterium | reverse complement strand
GGCGCGATACAGGAATGAAAATGCGGCATCGAACGCCACCGCAATGCGGCATCCCTGCAATGGCGTACCCAATCCGCTGCAATCGAATGCAGCGGCGTCCGCTGTGTTATCGCTTCCAAACGCCACCGGCGGCGGCAACAGATCCAGCCCTGCACCGGCAGCCAGCGCATCCGCGGCCAACTCGATTCGCGCATCCAGATCGGCGATCTCCGCCGCCTGATGCAAACCCAGATGGCGCGAAGGCAGTGCCTGTTGCGCATCGCGGGGCAACGCGCCGAACCAGCGCAAATCCGCCGGCAAACTATCGCGCAACATGTCCGTGTGACCGGGGCTGGCAACCCGGTTGGCCAGCACGCCGGCAAACAGCAGATGCTTGCGGTAATGGGCCAGGCCATGTGCGAGCGCCCCAAACGTCTGGGCCATGGCGGAAGCATCAATCACTGCCAGCACCGGCAAACCGAACAACACCGCCAGATCAGCACCGGAAGGTTCGCCATCAAACAACCCCATGACGCCTTCCACCAGAATCACGTCGGCTTCCGCTGCCGCCCGCTGCAACAACGCGCGACAATGCTGCTCACCACCCATCCACAGATCCAGCTGGTACACGGGCGCGCCAGACGCCTGCTCCAGAATCATCGGATCGAGAAAATCCGGGCCGGTCTTGAACACGCGCACCCGCAAACCCTGCCGGCGATAAAGCCGCGCCAGCGCCGCCGTCACCGTGGTTTTACCCTGACCGGAAGCCGGAGCGCCGATAAACAGCGCACGACAGCATTGCGGTGCAACATTCATCTCGGCACGCGTCACAACACGATACCCTGCAACGCAACATTGTCACCGCGCCGGGCACGTGCAAACAATTGTGCCGAAATCGCGCCCAGCACCAGCCAGAACAGCGCATTCACCAACGATGTCGCCACGATGAATTGCCACGTCAGCGTTGCGGGCGCGAGCGCAAACGCGTGCGCCGGATGCGGCGCACCCAGCACATGCGGCAACACCAGCGGCAGCAATGCCACCCCTTTCAGCCACAGCGGACGGGCCCACACCAGCAACGCCAACCCCGCTGCCGTGCACAGTACAGTCAACAGCCACCACAGCTGTCGCGCTTCCAGTTCTGCCGCCAGAGTGCCCGGCAACTCCGGCGGCAATCCCAGCGCCGGGGCCAGAAAAAACACCACATAACCCGCACCGCCCCACGCGAGACCCGCACGCCAGCCTGCCGGTTTTTTTCGCGTTTGAAAGGACCACGCATAACACGCGCACAGGATCAGGCCATATCCCACTGCCATCACCAGATTCGACGCCAGCGTGGCAGCATGACGTTGCCAGCCGTCCTCCGGTGCCCAAGCCGATTCGTCATGCTCGTGCGCCGCGTGATCGTCATGATGGTGCCCCGCCACGTCTTCGACCGGCTGCGTCGGATCGCTTTCATACACTTCCGCCTGCAAAATCAGCGGCGAGACCCACAGCGCCTGCGACAGCGACAACACCAGCGCAGCCAGCAGCGCCGCAAACAGCGCGGGCGACAGCATCTTCAGCATCGTCATGGCCTCAGTGGCAGGGAAAGGCCGCCGAATGACGGGTGTCATGCGCGGCATTATGGAGAGCGGACACCGGCGCAAAGCCCACCAGAAAAATCAGGCAGACACCGGCAAACAGCAGCGCGAGCGGCTTGAAAACGGCAGCAGTGGACCCGGGGAGGGAAAGGGATGAATAGGGCGAAGTGGAACCGGACATGGGATTTTCCTTCTGCGAATCAGCGTGAGAAAGGCAAGCTGCAGAAAGGAAAGCCAGAACAGATCAACTCAGGGGATGCCGAAAAAGCGTCGAGCGCTGCAGGAATCCGAGATTCACCGGTCTGGCCCGCCCACCGCAGGACATTTACCATCTTTCAGCTCAGGCCGGTTCCAGACTCGCAAGCCCGTCATCCTTCGATGACGGCAAAACAGCGCCTTCCCATGCCGCACATGACACAGTGGCTTTGTGCTGTTTCTGACTCACTTACTGTTGCGGGGGCAGTACCGGAATTGCCGCAATGATGCAGCGCACCGGTTTCCCGTTTAACCTCTACGTCGAACGCTTCGAGGCACCTGAAACGAACCGCATCCTAAAACAGGTTCACGAAGCAGGTCAACGGCATTTTTTTCAATAGGCCATCGTTCGCACTCGCGCAGGTCAACATGGCATCAAGTGTGATAGCCTTCTGATCTCCAGAACACAGCTCGCAGGAATAGCAGAGAACAGCAACAGCAAAAGGAATTCCACATGCGCATGGAACGGCGAAAATTCATAGCTTTGGCGACACTCTATGTTCTCGCGTGCGCCATCTACATGTTGTACCTGTACGCCCAGGCCAAGCAGGCCATTGACGATAATATCAACAACAAACTCTATTTTGGCGCCCTCGCCACCAGCGCCATACTGGGCGACCACTACCACGACGGCATTGTGGACAAGAATTCAAAATCCCATGCCGAAGACTGGGCCGCCATCCAGCGCCTGACTCGTTACAACAAGCAGGTGGGGCTCACCTTCATCTACACCGTGATCCGCAAGAATGGTCAGGCCGTTCTGATTTCCTCCAGCGCCTCTGACGAAGAACTGCGTGACGGCGACTATGTCCGTTTTTTCGATCCGTACCCGGATGCCAGCCCTGCCCTGCTCAACAGCCTCGACACCGGCCAGACCACGTGGGTGGACTACACCGATCACTGGGGTGAATTTCGCGCCGTGTTCGTGCCACTGAAATCGCGCGATGGCACGCCCTATGTGGCCGGCGCCGAGATTTCACTGCAGGACTACAAACGCTTGCTGCGCCACGAGGCGCTGGCCCTGATCGGGTTTGCCATCCTGGTGTTTGCTGCACTGGCGGTTCTGATTGCGCTGTATTTTCTGCGACTGCGTCTGCACCTGCATCAACTGCAATCCAAAGAGGAGGCACTGGAAAAAGCCAGGATCGCCGCTGAAGCCGCCAGCCGCGCCAAGAGCGAATTTCTCGCCACCATGAGCCACGAAATCCGCACGCCCATGAACGGCATCATCGGCGCCACCGAGCTGATGAAATTCGGCAAACTCGACGAGCAGCAACGCGATTACCTGAAAATAATCCAGTCCAGCGGACAGTCATTGCTGGCAATGATCAACGATATTCTCGACCTGTCGAAAATCGAATCCGGCAAACTGGAACTGAACATCCGTCGCATCGAACTGCGGCCACTGCTGCACGAAATTCTCGAACTGCTGCGCCCCGGCATCAAAAGCGGCGCTGTCACCCTGCGCGGACAGATCGCCCCCGACGTTCCGGATTTCATCCTTGCCGACGAACAGCGCCTGCGCCAGATACTGATCAATCTGCTGGGCAATGCCATCAAGTTCACCAACCACGGCCAGGTGGAACTGGCGGTGAATCTGCTGCGCCGCACGCACGGCGACGTTGAATTGCAGTTCAGAATACGGGACACCGGCATCGGCATCGCGGCAGACCAGCTGCAGCATCTTTTTCTGCCCTTCACGCAGGTGGACACCTCGCCCACTCGCCGTTTCGGCGGCACCGGTCTGGGGCTGTCGATCTGCAAACGCCTGGCAGACCTGATGGGCGGGCAGATCCAGGCCCGCAGCGAACCGGGCAAGGGTTCCGAATTCACGTTCACCCTGCCCAGCCGCGAGGACACCACAGCGGAAGCGCCCACTGCACACAGCAAGCAGGAAGCGCCGCACAAAACGCCCATGCCACCCCTGCGCATCCTGCTGGCGGAGGACAACCCGGTGAACCAGATCCTCACGCAGGTGATGTTGCGCAAACTGGGATATGAATCCGATCTGGTGGAGACGGGCAACGACGCGCTGCAGGCTTGCCGGAAGCAATCCTACGACGCCATTCTGATGGATGTGAACATGCCAGGCATGGACGGGCTGGAAGCCACCCGGCAGCTGCGGGCACTGCCGCTGCCACAGCAGCCGTACATCATTGCCTTCACCGCCAACGCCTTCCCGGAAGAGCGTGAACGCTATCTGGCAACGGGCATGAACGACTACCTCACCAAACCCCTGCGCCTGGAGGAACTGGTCAACGCATTGCGGCGGGCGGCCCGTCACGTCACCCGCCAACGCGAAACCGCGCTGTAACCCTGCCGGCATCACGCGCGCCGGCAGGGGCCACGATCAGGGCAGAAACGCCATCACCGACACCGGCGAACCGGAACCACCTTCCAGCCGCAACACGCCGATCACCAGCGTGGCGCCCTTCGGCGGCAACTGATCCAGCCGGGTCAGACACTCCAGCACAATGCCATTGGCCGCCAGCACCTGCAGATTGGTGGCATATGCCGTGTCCTGCCCTGCGTCAACGCCGTGCGTGTCAATGCCGACGCCCGCGATATGGCGCTTCTCCAGCAGGAATTTCGACGTGTCCCCGCCAATGCCGGGAAAATGCAGCCCGCCGTTGGCGTCCGCATTGAAAAACTGCTGTGGCGAGTGCCAGCGTTCCTGCCAGCCGGTATAAAACAGCACCAGCGACCCGCGCCGGATGCGGCCATGCTGCTGCTCCCAGCGCTTCACATCCTGCACCGTGATCACGTAATCCGGATTCTGCGCCGTCTGCTGCCGCACATCGATCACCACCGCCGGACGCACCAGCTGACCCGGCTCGTAGCCATCGATGCCCTTGCCGTCCCCGTAAAATGTATTGGGTGCATTCATGTGAGTGGCGCTGTGCTCGCCGATGGAAAAACGCCGCAGGAAATAACCGTTGTTTTCCACCGTCGCCACTGTTTCGAATTCCACTGGCGGATCGCCGGGCCAGAGTGGAATGCTGGTAGTAATGTCGTGACTCAGATCGATCACCTGCTTGAAACGGATCGATTTTGTTTCCATGTCCCCTGCTACTCCTGTTGTCGCCACACTGGACAGCCAGAGCGCGAATCCCATGGCCATCCATCGTTTTGGCTTTGCAAAAAAATACTGAGTGCTGAATACGATCATTGCGTTTCCTCTCCATTGCGTCAGTAAGAAAACCTCGAAGCAGGCTTTCCTATTAGCAGAATAGAACAGAAACGGATCGGTCAATAATCAATTCGGGTGTCGGCGCATGTTTGCAGTAACACTCGCAACAGCGATGACGCAACGGGAGGCAGACTGTCGAACAACTGTCTTGTCGTACAGACGGAATGCCATGACCGTGCAAACCGTAGCGCTGTCACTAAGCCGCCGCTGACAGGCCGCCGATGCATCCCTGATGTAAAAAATGTGACAGCGAAGACGGGCTGTCAGGTTTTCGGCGCAATCAGGTTTTGGGAAGCGTCACGCCAGTCTGGCCCTGGTATTTTCCACCGCGATCGCGGTACGAGGTTTCGCATTCCTCGTCGGATTCCAGGAACAGCATCTGCGCCACGCCTTCGTTGGCGTAGATTTTCGCCGGCAGCGTGGTGGTGTTGGAAAATTCCAGCGTCACATGGCCTTCCCACTCCGGTTCCAGCGGCGTCACGTTGACGATGATGCCGCAGCGGGCGTAGGTGGACTTGCCCAGGCAGATGGTCAGCACGTTGCGGGGAATGCGGAAGTATTCCACGGTGCGCGCCAGGGCAAAGGAGTTGGGGGGAATGATGCAGACGTCGCTTTCGATATCGACGAAGCTCTTGTCGGAGAAATCCTTGGGATCAACCGTGGCGGAATGGATGTTGGTAAACACCTTGAATTCCCGCGAGCAGCGCACGTCATAGCCGTAACTCGACGTGCCATAGGAAATGATGCGCTGGCCATTGGCGGTACGCACCTGACCCGGCTCGAAGGGTTCGATCATGCCGTGTTGTTCTGCCATGCGGCGGATCCAGCGATCAGACTTGATGGACATCGAATTCAAACTCCCCCGGAAATGGAAGCGCGCATGATACAGGGTTTTGGCGCCGGCCAGAACCCTGTTCCGGGTGAACCCGGT
>JBMOPR010000783.1:4375-5950 GCA_049323075.1 Pseudomonadota bacterium | reverse complement strand
GCTGCACGGCATCGGCATGAACGCGCAGGCCTGGTCGCCGGTATTTGACCGTCTGGCGATCCAGCGCCGGGTGATTGCCCTCGACATCCCCGGTTTCGGCAAAACCCCCGGCCTGCCAGACACGGTAGAGCCCGGCCCCGCCGCCATGGTGGACGGCCTGCGCCAGACCCTGCACGCGCTGGGCCTGCAGGAACCGGTGGACATGGTGGGCAATTCCCTGGGTGGGCGCATCGTGCTGGATGCCGCAGCCCAGGGTCTGGCCCGCTCGGTGGTGGGGATTTCCCCCGCCGGTCTGTGGAAGAACCGGGGGCCTGATCACCTGGAATACCTGTTCGGTGCCATGCGCAAGGCTTACCAGCTGATGCCGCGCGTGTCGGAAACCCTGTTGCGCACCACCATCGGCCGCACCCTGATCATGGCCGGTGCCGTGTCGGCCCGGGGCTGGAAAATGCCGGTGGAGGACGCCATCCGCTCGGCTGAGCTGTTCGCCCAGTCCCATCATTTCGAGCCCATATTCGATGCGTTCCGCCCGCCGTTCACGGCCGGGGCCCAGGTGAAAGTGCCCTGTACCATCGCGTTCGGCGATTTCGACATGGTGTTCCCGCTGGGCACCCGCGACCGCTCCCGCGCCCCGGCGCAAACTCACTGGGTGCGCCTGCCCGCCTGCGGCCATGTGCCCATGTGGGACAACCCCGATCTGGTGAGCCACGTCATCCTCAGCGCCACGCAATAGGATTTCGAGATCGCCGGTCGGTAGCCGGGTTCCATCTAGGCATTAGGCAGCGCATTGGGTAGCACATTGGGATGACGGGCAAAAATCCGTACAATACCGCCCCAATTCCCCGTGCCTGGCTCAACACCTCTGGAAAACCCCGCATGCTGCGACTGACCGAACTCCGGCTTCCCCTCGACCACGCGCCCGAGGCGTTGCCCGCCGCCCTTTGTCATCGATTGGGGATTGAGCCCGGCGACCTGCTGGAATTCACACTCTTCAAGCGCAGCTACGACGCCCGCCGCAAGGATGAACTCAGCCTGATCTACAGCATCGATTTCAGGGTGGCGGATGAAGCCGCACTGCTGGAACGGCTCAGGAAAGACACCAAGATCAGTCCCGCGCCCGACATGACCTACCAGTTTGTCGGCCATGCTCCGGCCAACCTGCCGCACCGCCCGGTCGTGATCGGATTTGGCCCCTGCGGGATTTTTGCCGCGCTGCTGCTGGCGCAGATGGGCTTCAAACCCATCGTGCTGGAGCGGGGCCAGGACGTGCGTCAGCGCACCAAGGACACCTGGGGCCTGTGGCGCAAGCATGTGCTGAATCCGGAATCCAACGTGCAGTTTGGCGAGGGCGGCGCCGGCACATTTTCCGACGGCAAACTCTACAGCCAGATCAAGGACCCGCGCTATCTGGGCCGCAAGGTGCTCACCGAATTCGTCAAAGCCGGTGCGCCGGAGGAAATTCTCTACGTCGCCAAACCGCACATCGGCACCTTCCGGTTGGTGAGTATGGTGGAACAGATGCGCGCGACCATTACTGAGCTGGGCGGTGAAATCCGTTTCGGCCAGAAGGTGACG
>JBMOPR010000783.1:0-4357 GCA_049323075.1 Pseudomonadota bacterium | reverse complement strand
AAAACGGCAAAGTGTGCGGCGTGACGCTGGAAAGTGGCGAGCAGATTGCGACGGATCATGTCGTGCTGGCGCTGGGCCACAGTGCGCGCGACACCTTTGAAATGCTGCACGCGCGCGGTGTGTTCATGGAGGCAAAACCGTTTTCCGTTGGCTTCCGCATCGAGCATCCGCAGTCGCTGATCGACCGTGCGCGTTTCGGCAAACATGCGGGCCATCCGTTGCTGGGCGCGGCGGATTACAAGCTGGTGCATCACGCAAAAAATGGCCGCTCGGTGTATTCGTTCTGCATGTGTCCCGGCGGAACGGTGGTAGCGGCGGCGTCGGAACCCAACCGCGTCGTCACCAACGGCATGAGCCAGTATTCCCGCAACGAACGCAACGCCAACGCCGGTATTGTGGTGGGGATCACGCCGGAGGATTATCCCGGTGGCCCGCTGGCGGGTGTGGAGTTGCAGCGTGAACTGGAATCGCGCGCATTTGTGCTGGGCGGCAGCAATTACGATGCACCCGGCCAGCTGGTGGGCGATTTCATTGCAAACAAACCGTCGGAACAGCTGGGCGAAGTGATTCCATCCTACAAGCCCGGCGTGAAGCTCGGTGATTTGAGCAGCGCGCTGCCGCCGTACGCGATCGAAGCGATCCGCGAGGCGTTGCCGGCATTTGGCAAACAGATTCGCGGTTTCGACATGGCGGATGCCGTGCTGACCGGCGTGGAAACCCGCACCTCGTCGCCGGTGCGGATCACCCGGGGCGAAAATTTCCAGAGCCTGAATGTGAAAGGATTGTTTCCTGCGGGGGAAGGTGCCGGTTATGCCGGTGGCATTCTGTCGGCGGGCGTGGACGGCATCCGGGTGGCGGAAGCACTGGCGCAGTCTGTGCTGGCGGGCAACTGAGATTCTCCGCCGCCGTTAATTTTTTTCAGGCCGGTAGCGGGTCCAGCGCCTGCATCAGCAAGCGCCCGTGGCCCTTCAATACGGTCGCGCCAGTGAACAGCATCACCACCAGGGCTTCGGCCTGCGCGAAAATCGCGTTGCGCTGTTCTGGCTGCTCGATGTAGTCCATCGACAGCTGGAACATTTCGCGGCTGATGGTGGATGCCACTTCCAGCAGCGTTGCATCGTCCAGCATCGGCAGCAGTTTCAGCTGCTTGATGTCGTCCGCCATGTCCTGCGCAAAGTCCGCCATCACTTTGCGCAGTGCCTGCCGCAGCAGCGGCGACGCGCCGTGCAGTTCGCGCACGCCCAGGATGAACGCGTTAGGGTTCTGCGCCACATAGTCGAAAAACAGTTTCACCGTCTCCTTGGTGGCCAGTGTGGCCTTCTGCAGGTTCAGCAGCGGGTTCTCCTCCCAGCCGATGCTCGCCAGCTCCGGCGGCACCACCGACTCCGCTGCCTGCCGCCGCAGGTCCCGCAAGGGCTGCCGCAGCTTGTTCGACATCTCCTCGATGATGGTCAGCCCCAATTCATCTATATCCTTGAAATGACGATAGAAAGTGTTGGGATTGAGCCCGGCCTCCCGCGCCAGTTCGCGCAATCCCAGAGCATTGATGCTGCGGGACTGGGCCGTGAGTTTCAGCGCGGCGTCCATCAGCAGGCGTTTGCCCTGGGCGGCAACGGTCTTGGTGAGGCTGGGTTTACGAGCGGTCATGATTTGATCGATTCTGGCTAAAAGTTGTTATTTATTGTACGTGCGCTTGACCGGTAAGTATACAACTGTATACGATTGATCGGGTGTAGACAGTTGTCTACCTTCTCACAATATCAATAACACCGGGACCAGAGTCATGACAGCGCAGTCCGCCGCAAGCAGAGGGTATGCCGAACACCACAAAATCGTCATCGTCGGCTCGGGTTTTTCGGGCCTGGGCATGGGGATCAAACTGAAAGAAGCCGGCGAAAATGATTTCGTCCTGCTGGAGAAGGAAGCGGGCGTCGGCGGTACCTGGCGCGTGAATCATTATCCCGGTTGTGCCTGCGATGTGCCGTCCCACCTGTATTCGTTTTCGTTCGAGGCCAATCCGGGCTGGAGCCGCATGTTTGCGCCGCAGCAGGAGATCAAGGCCTATCTGGAACATTGCGCACGCAAATACAACATCCTGCCCCATGTGAAGCTGAACACCACCGTGGAATCCCTGCGCTGGGACGAGCATCGCGGTCTGTGGCGCATTCACTGCGCAGGCGGTGCGGAATACACCGCGAATGTCGTGGTATCCGGCATGGGTGGCCTGTCGATTCCGGCGTACCCGAACGTGAAAGGGTTGGATCAGTTCCAGGGCAAGATGTTTCATTCCCAGCAGTGGGATCATTCCTACGATCTGACCGGCAAGCGCGTGGCCGTGATCGGCACCGGCGCGTCGGCGATCCAGTTCGTACCGTACGTGCAGAAGAAGGCGGCGAAACTGGATCTGTACCAGCGCACCGCGCCCTGGATCATGTCGAAGCCGGATCGCGCCATGACCTGGGTGGAAAAAAATCTGTTCAAGCGTTTTCCCGCCGCGCAGCGTGCATTCCGTGACGGCATTTACTGGGCGCTGGAAAGTCGCGTGCTGGCCTTCGTCATCAATCCGCGTCTGATGGCAATCGCAAAACGCGATGCGATGAAGCATATCCGCAACCAAATCAGCGATCCGGTGTTGCGCAAGAAAGTGACGCCGGATTACACCATCGGCTGCAAGCGCATTTTGATGTCCGATGAATATTATCCGGCATTGGCGGCACCCAACGCGGATGTGATTACCACAGGCATCCAGGAAGTGCGCGCCAACAGCATCGTCACGGTGGATGGCGTCGAACATCCCGCTGACGCGATCATCTTCGGCACCGGTTTCAAGGCGGCCGATCCGATTCCGCCCGGCGTGATTTTCGGACGCGAAGGCAAGGATCTGGGCGAGCTGTGGAAAGCGGGCCCCGAAGCCTACAAAGGCACGACTGTGGCTGGATTCCCGAATCTGTTTTTCATTATGGGTCCGAACACAGGACTGGGCCATAATTCCATGGTATACATGATCGAATCGCAGATTGCGTATGTGCTGGAAGCGCTCAAACTTATCAATAAAAAGCGTCTGCGCAGCGTGGAAGTGAATGTCAGGGCGCAAGCATCTTTCAATGCGGAAATTCAAGGCAAGGTAGCCGGCACGGTGTGGAACGCCGGCGGTTGCCAGAGCTGGTACATTCATCCGCAGAGCGGCAAGAACGTGACATTGTGGCCGGGTTTCACCTGGCAATTCCGCAAGATCACGCGCCGCTTCGATGCCGGAGCCTACCATCTGGCAAGCGACGGTGCTGCCGTTGCCGCCAATAAAAATGAGTCGTTGATCAATGAGGTGTCTGCGTGAAGAACTTCAATAGCAAAGTGGCAGCCATTACCGGTGCTGCATCGGGTATCGGTCGTTCCCTGGCGCTGGCACTGGCGCGTGAAAAATGCGATCTGGCGCTGAGCGATGTGAATGAAACCGGCCTGCAGGAAACTGCGGAAAAGGCACGTGCCCTGGGTGTGAAAGTCACCACCGCCAAAGTGAACGTGGCCGACCGCGCCGCGATGCACGCCTGGGCCGATCAGGTGGTGAAGGATCATGGCAAGGTCAACCTGATTTTCAACAACGCCGGCGTGGCGCTGGGCAATACAGTGGAAGATGCCTCCTACGAGGATTATGAATGGATCATGGGCATCAACCTGTGGGGCGTGATTCATGGCACCAAGGCCTTCCTGCCGTATCTGAAGCAGACCGGCGACGGTCATGTCATCAACGTGTCCAGCATTTTCGGCCTGTTCTCGCAGCCGACTCAAAGCGGATACAACATGACGAAGTTTGCGGTGCGTGGTTTCACCGAGTCGCTGCGGCAGGAACTGGATCTGGACAATTGCGGTGTGTCGGCCACCTGCGTGCATCCGGGCGGCATCAAGACCAACATTGCGAAAAATGCGCGGATGGATGACAGTGTGCTGAAACTGACCGGCGGCAAGGGCAGCACCGAGAAAATGACCCAGCAGTTTGAACAGATGTTCGTCACCACGCCGGATAAAGCGGCGGACGTGATCCTGAAAGCGGTCAGGCGCGATGCACGCCGGGTGCTGATCGGCAACGACGCGAAGGCTACGGACGTCATGCAGCGCCTGCTGCCGCAGGTGTACCAGAAACTGGTGACCACGTCGTTCAAGCTGGCAAACCGCTAAAAACCAACAGGATGGAAACGAACCCAGGCTTGCCTGGGTTTTCTGCTTTTTAAAATAGCTAAACAAGAGAGATGGCATGGATACAGCAAATATGGACACGGACTGGGCGTCCCCCCATAAACCCATCCCTGGGGGCTGCTCCGCGGCATCCCTGCCGCAGAGTGTCCATATTTGCTGTATCCAT
>JBMOPR010000782.1:0-5952 GCA_049323075.1 Pseudomonadota bacterium | reverse complement strand
GGCGAAAAGAAAAAAACGCAATGGAAGTCTGGTGGATTTCATGGGGCTCCGTTGTAGAGGCTCATTCAGCGGCAGGCGACATAGCCAATGCTTGCGCCTGGGACAACGACGAACTCGGCAGCCAGGTGCCGCAGGCCAGCATTCTCCCCCGCTCAAAGCGGTTTTGCTTTTTCGGGAGCGGGTCATTCGCGTGAATATTCACATTCTTCCCAGGCGTACGTTCTGCGGCGCCCTTGAGGGGTTGCTCTATTGTTTTGATTTTGGTCGCAATGTTCAATTTTGGCTAGGTCTGGTCGTGCTCTGATTGTTCGTTAAGCATATAGACAATGTGCCAATTGTGGCTATAGAAATAAACACAGCAGCAGTCTCGCGTTTCATTCGCCTACAGAAGAAGAATTCCCACCACCGGAAGCCTGATACATGACTGCGTCACCTGCGCACCAGCAATTGAGCAAAGAGCACTTTATCGAAGAAATAAAACACTGCGTCACCCACGACGGCTATGGGTTTGTGCCTTTCATTGGCAGCGGTATTTCCCACGCATCCGGCATCATGATCGGTGGGGCCCTGGGCGAGTACCTGAGCTATGCCATCTGGCGTTGCGTGGTCGACTATGAAATCAAAGGCAACGCAGGCAAAGATGGCGTTACGCTGGTGAACAAGGGCTGGCCCGGGCGTCCTACGCAAAAGGAATCGCAGACAGTGCGGGAATGGGCCACCCGCTGGTACTGCCGGCTGCTGGACCAGCACAAGATTCGCCCGGAAATGGCCACGAATTTCAATCTGGCCGACCTTTATCGTCCCGCCAACACCCAGTACCGCCTGCCTCCTGCGAAACCTATCGCTTTCGACCTGAAGACCTTTGATGACTGGCAATGGACAGATGCCAAACAAAACCAGATGTCGCAGGAAACGCTGAAACAGATCAACAAGTCCATTCGGGAATTGCATGCGGAACTGCTGGCAGATGGGCCCGGACAACTTTTCACACCCTGTCAGGGTGTGTCGCGCACCTCACGTCTGTACATTGTGGAAACCGCCGTGCGTTCCCTGTTCGACTGGCGCTTGGCATTGCATTTTCTGGCCCGCCTGCAGCGGGTGGACGGCCTGCTGCATCTGGCACCGGAATGCGATCAGTACGTCATCGACAGCTTCAATATTTTCATCACCCGGGGTCGCAGACCTTGTCTGGCCCATCAGATGGTGTCGTTCCTGGCGCGGCCGCTGCGCATTCGCAAACTGCTCACCACCAATTTCGATACCTTGCTGGAAGATGCGTTTCGCGACGTCAGCATTCCGCTGCAGGTATTTTCGATCGAACGCAACAGCCGGTTGCCGGACCCCAACTCGGTGTCGGTGCACAAAACGCTGATCAAACTGCATGGCAGTCTGCATGAAACCCGCGCCGATTATTCGCTGGATGAATCGCCCGACGATCGGGACAAGGCGTCTTTTCTGCAGTATCTCTGGCCCGTGGCCGCTGGACAGCCGGTGGGATTGCCCAGTCACTTGCTGGTAATGGGAACTTCCATACCGGACAAACGCAATGTGGAACTGATCAAATATGTGTGCGACCGGGTGCCGGAATTTCTTCTTTATGTCATCGCCCATAATCAGGACACGATGGATGCCATCCTGGATGCGTTTGGCGAGGAATACCGCAAGCAGATCCGCTTCACCGTCAGCAGCAGCCTGGATCTGATGCTGTATGAGCTGTACCAGGTGGTGACGCACTCGCTGCCGCCTGCGGGCTTCAAGTTCGAGTTTTCCCAGTATGTGCCGCCGTTCGAAAATGAGGACCATTTTTTTCCTGCCCGCATGACGTTGACCGAGCGAAAAAAGGAAGCATACAGCCGCGCTCCGATGTCGCCCAGGCGGGATCTGGCATTTGCCAGCGCGGAAGATTTCCGTGCACAGATACTGCAGCAGATCTGTCAGTCGACGTCGCGGGTGACGGTTCTGGACAGCGAATTCGCTGCCACCAAGATTGGCGCCACACTGTTCTACGAGCTGAAAAACGTGAGGCGGAAGCAATGTGTCTGGTTCGAACTGGAGGATTTTGACGATCCGGCGGAGCTGCTATCGGAACTGTTTCGCTCTATTTCTTTGCGGTTGGGGCTATACAGCATCGAGAACGTCAATCTGGAATTTCCCCGTATTCTGAATGCACGCAAGGAAATGGAAATTTATGCCAGGGGCGATGATGAGGTGGCAGCGGAACTGGAGCGGATATGGCCACCGGATTCGTTCTGGGATCAGATTACACTCAAGATCTCGGTGCTGAATCGCCATTTCGGAGTGGACCCCGCCAGCTGGTGCGTATTTTTCTATGGCCGCAATGTGGCGGGCAGCTGTTCCGGTTTTCAGGAAACGCAGGAGCCCATGGCGGTGTCGGCGCTGGACTGGAAGCTGCCACGGTTTCGCGTTCTGTCCCGACTGATGGAACTGTTGGCCGACAACGGCTTTCACGTGATTTACATGCCGTACACGCCGGCGAAGAACGCGGCCTACCATCATTTCGATCTGAATCCCATCGTTAAAAGCCGGCTGGCGGATCTGGATGTGGCAGCAACCATGCGTGTAGGCAGCGAGAATCTGTTCTGCGATCCGGCATTCAAGTCAATGAAAGTGGATTTCACTTTGCTGGAATTTCAGGTGAAGCCGGAATTCGGACTGGAGAAATCCGTCAATCAGGTGGCGCTGTACTTCATCGGTGGCACTACCGATGAGGAAAAACAGCGGCGCAAGCGCTTCCTGTACGCCGCCACACTGTTTCGCCATTCCCGCCATATCTCTGCCCTGACGTCAGAGGCCGTGCTGAAAAGCCGGTTCCGCTATGAGCGGTTTCAGAAGCCGTCCACGGGAACGGACAGCCCGGAGATCTATGCCGAAATCGTCGGCTGGGTGTGGGAGCTGTATCAGTGCGACCGCCGTTTCTTCAATCGCAAACCCGGCGGCTTTGCCTGGATGTTCCGGGATTTGCGCCTGCTGGCCAATTTGTTGCTGGAGCATCCGCGTGAGCCGGCGCCTGACGAGCAGCCGTTGCGCGAGTTGCGCACTCGCATGCATTTCTGGATTGGTGAGTGGTATCTGCGGGCGTTCTATTCGTCCAATCATGTGGACCCGCTGCGGGAGGCGATCTTCCACAAGCTGATGTCACTCGACAATATCCGCTACGCCAAACTGAAGGAAGACGGTGAAGATCTCACCGCGCAGTATCGCAAGATACTGTTGGTGTCCGTATTGTCGTCGATTGCCAAGACATTGATGATTTCGCGGGAGTCCATGCGTTACTGGGTGGCGGACCACCGGGGTGGCAGCCTTCTGTATTGGGACAGCATCAAGGCCGCCCTGGGGCTGCAGGCAATCAAGGTATCGAAAATCGGAAAAGATCCGGGCAGCCGGGATCGTTTCCGGGATTATGTGAACGGCAGGTTGGGGCCGGATGCATCGATGCTGCAAGACGAAAAAGGCGAGAAATTTCTGGCGTATGTGCTGGAACTGTTGCGGTCGATCCGGCGCGAGTGTTTCCGGCTGGAGCGGGAAATGTTGCGGGATTCCAATTATTTTCCGGGGTCCAGCGACGATGCGGGCAAGGTGAAACCGAAAGACGGAAAATACCTGTTGCTGGTGGAGTCCTCCACACAGTTTGTAGCGCTCAGCATCGAACCCTTTGTCGGATTCAAGCCGGGCAAGACCTGGGACGACGCGTTCGAAAACGGTTTCAGAGCCGAGCCAGAAGAAGTGGATAAAGCGTTCGCCGAGGTCCGCCGTCTGTGCAAGGCGCATCTGGAAGCCGTCGATACGGCACTGGTGGCCCATATCCGCAAGCTCAAGCACGATTGCTGCAGTTGGTTCCTGTGCGATTCCAGTCAGCTTTATGCGTTCATGTGGATCACCACCGAATATATTTACCAGTTGATCCGGCAGGCCAAATTCGAGAATCGGGGCTTGTGTCTGCACAAGCTGGAACAGATACGCGAACTGGAACGGAAAAGTGAGCTGGAGGGGATACGCAAATCACCCGGGGCGCTGGCCTGGGCAGTGCTGCGGGACCCCGCCATCGTCACGCGGGAGGACGCAGTACAGCGGCATTGGGAGTTGGTGGGCATGATGTCGCAGATGCTGCTGGAGTTGACCTACAGTCTCTCGCCGCCCTATCTGTTCCGCGAGCATCAGCTCAAAACCAAGCTGCTGACGTTTTCCGGGCTGGCGCTGGGGCGTGTGCACCGGTTCGACGATGCGCACCAGGTGTTGAACGAGGCCGCAGGTATCACCAACAGCATGGCGGTAAGCGACAGCCGGCGCGAACTGGCGATACTGCGTCTGCGTCGGGCCGAAGTGCATATTCTGGAGGCACGGCAACTGGGCTTCGCGCTCAGCCGGATGGTGTGCCAGTGGTACAGTGACGGCAAGGACACAAGTGAGCCCCGACCTCCCTTGTTCTGCAGCACCTCCACCGACACGGATCTCATGCGCAAATACCGGCAGCACATCGCCAAGCTGGATGACGCCTGGACCGTGCTGGGGGAGGTGGAGTCCATGTTGTCCAGCTGCATGCACTCCGGATTCTGGTGCGGAAAACTCTACTATCTGCGACTGATGGTGTACGGCGAATATTTCGTGCCGAAAATTGAGGAAGGCGAATTGCTGTATCGGCCCAAAGCCTGTCACGAACTGGAAAATGCCGGCGAAAGCCTGATATCCACGCTGGAACTGGGGCTGCTGGCCTGCGATGTGGATCACTATCGTGCACTCTGCTTTCTCAATATGATCGCCAAGGCCTGCAGGAAGATGGAGTATTTTCTGCGGCAGCTGGAGCGCCGGGACGGCACGCAGTATGCCGATGCCTTCAAGGCAAAGGTGGTTCGGTGCCTGTGCCGGGTGATTGCCGGGGTGCCCGAGGTGGAGCTGCTGTCGCCGGAGGTCAAATGGAAGGATTTGCTACCGGGCGCTTCTGACAAAGCTGACGAGGATTTCCGCGGTTTCCGCAGCAAGGTAGTAGCCAATTTCGAAGCTGTGCTGGGTCCGCTGAGTTGATTCTGGATCGCCGGCGCACAGTGTCTTGATCGGGGCGGGGCTTTCAGCTTCGGCCCCGTGCCGTTCGCGCCAAACTGTGCTCTAATCCAGATGCGGGTTTGCGCGGCATGGGCCAGTCATCAGCGCCATCGCCAGCCTGCCAGATTTCCGGCCATGCAATACCGGCCATACAATAAAGACAGCGAGCATTTCTCCATGAGCAGCCTGATCCTGCTTCCCCGCATTCTCCATATTGGCGCCGGCGCATCGGCTCAGGTGGGCGACGTTTTAAAAACGTTGGGTTGTTCCCGCCCGTTGATAGTCACCGACGCCAGCATGGTGAAACTGGGCTATGTGGAACGGTTGCAGGCGTTTCTGCCCCCCAGCGACGTCTATGCCGACACCGTGCCGGAACCCACCGAAGCCTCGATCATCGCCGGCGTGGAAAAAGTGCGGCACGGACAGTACGACTGCATCATCGCCCTGGGCGGCGGCAGTCCCATCGACAGTGCAAAAGCCATCGCGATCCTGGGCAGGCACGGCGGCCGCATGCGCGATTACAAGGTGCCGCGCATCGTCAATGAACCGGGCCTGCCGGTGATTGCGATTCCCACCACCGCCGGCACCGGTTCCGAAGCCACCCGCGTTACCGTCATCACCGACGATGAACGCGACGAAAAAATGCTGTGTTTGGGCATGGGATTTCTGCCGGTGGCCGCACTGGTGGATTTCGAACTCACCCTCAGCCTGCCGCCACGTACTACAGCCGACACCGGCATCGACGCACTCACGCACGCCATCGAAGCCTATGTGTCGCGCAAAGCGAATGCCTACACCGACAGCCAGGCGCTACAGGCTATGCAACTGATTGCGCCGAATCTGCGTCGCGCTTTTCACGATGGCCAGGATCGCGCCGCGCGGGAAGCCATGATG